>NYWO01000014.1 GCA_002685075.1 Arcobacter sp. | reverse complement strand
TTAAATGGAGCGGGAAACGAGACTCGAACTCGCGACAATCTGCTTGGAAGGCAGAGGCTCTAGCCAACTGAGCTATTCCCGCAAAAGTATAAATTCAAATTAATGAAGATACTTTAAGTATAAATGGTGCGGATGAAAGGACTTGAACCTTCACGCCGTAAAGCACTAGATCCTAAGTCTAGCGTGTATACCAATTTCACCACATCCGCATAATATCTTTTTTTCTAAAAAGATTAAAAAGTGGTACTCCCAGCACGATTCGAACGTGCGACCTACGCCTTAGAAGGGCGTTGCTCTATCCAGCTGAGCTATGGAAGCATCAATATAAAAAATGGGGTGGGTAACCGGGTTCGAACCGGCGACCCTCGGTACCACAAACCGATGCTCTAACCAACTGAGCTATACCCACCACATATAAATGGTCGGAGTGAAAGGACTCGAACCTTCGACCCCCTGGTCCCAAACCAGGTGCGCTACCAGGCTGCGCTACACTCCGACAGTCACTATTCTTACGAAAAGTGGACGGAATTATATTATGTTTTTACACTTTTGTCAAGAGTAAATTTAACAAATTGAAAAATTTAGCTAAATTTAATTTAATTTGTATTTTTTTCAATAAATTTTAAATACTTTTTACCACTATTTGTAATATCTATTTCAATAATTTCAGGGACATCATAACCATGATGTTCTTTGATTTTACTCTTTACTTTTTCAAAATTGTCTTTTCTTGTTTTAATATTTACAAGTATTTCATTATCACAACAAAATTCATCATTCCATGTGTAAAAAGATTCGATTTCACTTAGTTGAACACAAGCTGCAAGTTTTGCGTCTATCAAAATCTTTGCGATATTTTTAGCTTCAGTTTTTGAAGCACATGTTGTTTGAATTAGAACTATTCTCATAATCTTCTTACCTCTTCTATTAAATCTGATGGAATTAATGAATAATCATTTCTTTTAAAGTTAGAAGCAGCTAGAGCATGTGCTAAACTTGCGTTAATTGCTGCAGCTAAAGGTTCATATCCTTGAGCTAGTAAAGATCCAACTAACCCACTTAAAACATCGCCACTTCCACCTTTACTTAAAACAGCTGTTCCATAAGTGTTTATATATAAATTCTCTCCTTGCGAGATAATTACATTTGTACCTTTTAATAAAAGTACTACTTTTGGATATTTTAAACAAAACTTCTCTACATATTTTATTCTATTATTTTGTAATTCATCTATTTTAATATCTGCAATATCACATATTCTTAAAAGTGAGCAAAACTCTTTTGGATGTGGAGTTAAAACAATATCTTCATCTAAAACTTCAAGTAATAATTCATCATAAAATAAATCAGCATCAACTATTTTCTTTACATCTTTAGAAAGTATTTTTTTCACTTCATCTGTTTCATATTTTCCAAGTCCCATTCCAATTGCAATTGCAGTACAATTTTCACTTATAAAATGAGTTTGCATAATATGATAAGGCAAGTCAAGATTTTCATGACATACGACACTAACAATTCCAGCACCAAATCCAAAAGCAGCTTTTGCAGCAATTATTCCAGCACCTTTTTTACAACCTGCAACTACATTTAAGTGTCCATAAGAACCTTTATGAGAGTTAAGTGTGTTTCTAAATGGTAATTTTAAATCTTTTTTCTCTAGAAGATATTTGTAACTATTTGTTTCATACAGTTCTCTTTGTATTCCTAAGTTTGCTACTTTAATTTTTCCAGCATAATCCTTTGCTGTATCACTAAATAAAGAAGTTTTTAACGCACCCATTGTAATAGTAGTATCTGCATTAAAAGCAACCGTATCTAACTGTCCATTATTAAAAATACCACTTGGAATATCGCATGCAATTTTAATAGCTTCAAAGCTATTAAGTGTATTTATTAAAGTTATAGCTTCTTTATCTAAAGTTTTATTTAATCCTGAACCAAAAATACAATCCACTATAATATCAGCATTTTCAAGTTTTGTAACAACTTGTACACCTATACTTTTTGCTCTTTTATATTGAAGTTTCCCAATATTCGTTTTAGTTTCTTTATAAAAATATAAAAAAACATCAAATTTAGTATGTAAAAGTCTTGCAAGTGTAATACCATCTGCTCCATTGTTACCAGAACCACATACTATTAAAATAGATTTTTTATCATGATATTTCTCTTCAATATATAAAGCCATACTATTAGCAGCATGCTCCATAAGTATATCTTCACTTAAAGAAAATTCTTCATAACATCTTTTATCTAAAGAGCCTACCTCATCAAATATTTTTTGCATTAAAAATCCTAATTTATTTTTTTACTTAAAGCCTCTATCAGTATTCCTTGCAATACTCCACCTATTAAGATATAAATAAATAAAACTACTGTAAATACGACACCAAAATAATCAATCATTATTGGTATAAATGGAACTTTTATAGCTCTTGTATACATAAATGTTGCAAGCAAGCCATCTTTTAATCCATTTTGTCTAAATTCACTAAGCATCGGATACCAAACATACATAGGTCCGTGACTTACTACACCACCTAAGATTGAATAAATCCATGCTTTAATTCCACTATCTTTTCCTAAATGCTTCATAATCATTTTGGGTTTTAGAAAATAGTTTATCATAGTCGTAATAAATATAATCATTACAAAAATTGGTAAAAGCTTTAATAATACTTCATAACTTTTTGTTAAGGCTAAAATACTATTCTCAGCATCAAACAAAAAAATCAATATATAAATAATTATAACAAAAAAAAGAAATTTAATCCCTTTAAATTCTAATTTTTTATTTTTCATAATAAAATCCAATTTACAGTTAAAACTGTAGCTATTGAAACTAAAATAGTTGTAATAAATGTAAATAATGTTCTATAAAAAGTGAATCTAAGACCAAATATCTCTACTTCAGCTGGTAATTGTACAACTCCTAGAGTAACCCAAGAAAGAATAAAAGCTGTAACTGCAAATAAAGAAATACCTGCAGTTGTTAACTCTCCACTTAAAATATAACTAACCATTGGGTTTCCTGTTAAAACTCCACCCATTAAAGTTCCTGTTATTGTATCTATAAAATTGTTGTCTATAAAGAATGAGGCTAATATTTTTTTTGTGATATATGTATCAAAAATGCCAAGAAGTAAGATTATGGCAAGAAGCATAGGAAGCATTGAAATAAAACCTTTCAATGCTTTATTAAAAGCCTCTTTTATATTGTTTTTTTCTTTCAAAATATTCATTTTCCTTTATTATAGGTATTATAATTTAAGATTATATGAAGTATTTTAACTGTTTTATTATTATGATTTGTTTATCTTATCATAAGTCAAACTTATATTTAATTGTTTTTAAATTTCCATCCATCTGCTTTTAAAATCGTAATTATCTTCTCTTTTACATCACCTTGTAGTTCTATCCACTCTTCTTTGATAGCTCCACCACAGGCTAGTTTTTTCTTTAAAAGTTTTAATATCTCTTTTTTATCACTATCATTTAAAGAAAATCTTCCCACTAAAGTTACTGGTTTTCCTTTTCTTTTTTCATAAGTAAATACTAATTGATGTTGATTCTTTGGCAAGATTTCATTTTTATTAAAAGTACTTGGAGCAGTAGGTTTGTTGCTCTTATTATTCTTATTTATTTTTTGTTTTTTTGGCTTTTCATCATATTTTGATGTATCGTGATTATCACCATCAAGTTTTGCACCCATTTCAAATATCATTTAAAATCCTTTTACTCTTGATTGTACATCTATGTCATCAAGCTTTGTAAACTCTTTTTGATTATACTGTTCAACTGCAACACGACCTATCATAGCAGCATTATCACTACAGTATTTTAATTGGCTTAGATGCAATGTCGTGTTATTTTTCTTACATAACTCTTCTATTTGAGTCCTAAGATAAATATTAGCACTTGCACCTCCAACTATTGCAAAATTTTTTGGAACTTTTTGCTTAAATAATTTTTTTGTTTTTTGCATAATATGTGCAATTGCTGTTTTTTGAAAAGAGGCACAAATATCATATTTATCTTGCTCGTCTACTGTTCCATCTTCATTAGCACATTTTTCTATTATTAGTCTTACTGCATTTTTTAAACCTGAGTATGAAAACTCTATATTTGGACTTTGTCTTAAAGGAACTGGAAGTTCAAATCTGTTTTCATCACCTTTTAGTGCATATTCTTGAACAACTGGACCACCAGGATATCCAAGCCCTAACATCTTTGATACTTTATCAAAGCTTTCTCCAAAACTATCATCCATAGTGCTTGCTATTAAATTCATCTCAGTTAATGAGTTAGCTTCAATTATTTGTGTATGCCCACCTGAAACTAATAAAATAGTCATAGGAAGAATCTCTTCTTTTTCTATAAAAAGAGAATAAATATGACCCTTTAAGTGATTAACAGAAATCAATGGTAAATCAAGTGAAATACTCAAAGCCTTTGCCATAGTCACACCTTCCATTAAAGTAACAGATAATCCAGGTGCACTTGTAACTGCTATTGCTTTTAGTTTTGGAAAGTATTCTACACACTCTTCAAGTATTTTAGGTAAGGCTTCGATATGTAATCTCGCAGCTAATTCAGGAACTACCCCACCATAAACGCTATGCTGTAACTCTTGAGATATTTTCTTATGATAAACTAATTCTAATGTTTGGCTATTTGTAATAGCTATTGAACTATCATCGCATGAGCTTTCTATACTTAAAATCATTTAGTAAGCCAATCTAATGCAAAATCATGAGAACCAAAACCAGAATCTGCATTTATATGTCCGGCATCTTTAAGTACATTTATTTCGATATTTAGTTTTTCTTTTAAATCCATTGCTTCATCTTCAGTCATGTATGGATCATTTGTAGATGCTAACATGATAATATCTTTTGCTTTTAAATCTTTTGCAATTGGATAAGGATAAAAAGTACTAGCTGCTTCTACTACTCTATCTCTACTAACGGGTGCTACAAGCATAAGTTTTTCTAAACTAATATCTAATTCATCACAAGTATGAAACCATAATACATTTGCCAAAGAGTGACAAATAACAATATCAGGATTAAAATGTACTATTTCTTTTTTTAAACACTCTTTCCATTCTTGTAGTTTTGGATTGTCTCTACTTGGCATTACAGGAAATGAAACTGTGTAATGCTGTTTGATTAAATCAGCTGCTAAACAAGCTTGCCAGTGAGGATAATCACTGCCACCTAAACCATGTAATATTAAAACTCTTTTACTCAAAACTTTTATCCTCTTTTATCTTTTCTTATTTATATATTTCTTATACATCTAACATATTTATTTTTATGTCTACTATCAAAATATGCTGTTCCACTTACAAAATGCATATAATCAGCATAAAACCAAAGCGTTCGCCAATGAGCTTTATGAGCCCAATATCCATCTGGAACGTTATATCTAAATGCTCTATTTATATAGTTTTTGAAGTTCTTTTTATCAACTATTGTTTCAAACTCTTCTATTTTTGGAATCCTCCAATCTGAATATCCAGCAAATACAAGAGTTTCACAATAAGAAATTGCTTCTTCATGCGTTTTCATTACTTTAACAACAGAGATATCATCCACCCACATAAGCATTTTTTGCGTATCTACTACAACTTGTGAATTTTTTCTATATATTTGTGCATCTAATAAAGATACAAAAATAAGAAATAAAACTAAGTACTTCATTACTTGTCCTTTATATCACTTATTTCAAATTTACCTTTTTCAAGTTGGGCTTTAGGAGTTTCATCAAGAAGTTCAATACTTACTCTATATCCAGTTTTATAAACTAATCCAACTAAAGTTTTAGCAGGTTCTACTTCTTTTGTAGTTGTTGTATTAAACTCTTTCCATTCTTCAAATTTTTTTTCATATACATCAACAACATCTTTTTCAAACTTTGATCTTGTAAATATTAAATATACAACCAAAGCTAATAATATTCCAAAAGGAATTAACATATCAAGACTCACAATAAGCCCTCACTTCTTTATCAATTGCAAAAATATCATCAAGTGTATTTATTTTTACATTGTTAAATTTATTTAAAGCATTTAAAGAGATTTTAGAAACATCTAAAAATCCAATTTTCGAGTCTAAAAACTTTGAAACCCCTACTTCATTTGCTGCATTTAAAACTACACCTAAATCAAGATTATTTATAATCTCATCTTTTGCTTCCCAAATAGGATATCTTGAAGTTTCTATTTTTTTAAACTCTAAGGAACCAACTTCAAGTAAGTCAACTGGCTCTAAAACTTGTATATCACATTTACCTAAGATTGCATAAGCAATAGGAAGTTGCATTGAAGCATTTGCAATATGTGCCGTTGTACTTCCATCTTTGAAGTTAATCATTGCATGAATTAAAGACTTTGTTTCAATAATCGCATCTAGTTTTCTAATATCAAATAACCAAGCAGCTTCCATAAGTTCAAATACTTTATTTGTCATAGTTGCAGAATCTATTGTGATTTTATTTCCCATTGACCAATTTGGATGATTTAACGCTTCTTTTATAGAAACATTAGCTAAATCTGCTAAAGGATAATCCCTAAAAGAACCACCGCTTGCTGTTACAGTCATAGAATCAATAGCCTTTTCTTGAAGCAAATACCACAATCCAAAATGCTCTGAATCAATTGGACTTAAATTGGTATAATCAATAAATTTTCCAGCAACTACTAGTGATTCTTTATTTGCGAGGGCTAATTTTTTACCACACTCAATTGCTTTTAATGTAGGTTTTAATCCTAAAAAACCAACAAGTGCATTTACAACTGTTTGACTTTTTGAGTTTTCAATTGCATTTAAAATCTCATCTTCACCAAAAGAAACATCTGGATGATTCACTTTTACAATATCAATTTTATTTGCAATCACTACCTTTTTAGGTTTGAACTCTTCAATTTGTTTATTCAACACTTCAATATTGCTACCTGCTACAAGTACTTCAACTCTTAAGTTAAACTTTCTTGCAATATTTAAAGTATTAACACCAATTGAACCAGTAGAACCTAATATAATCAAGCTACAATCCTAAGAAGAACAAGCATTACTACTCCTGCAAAAAGGAAACCATCTGTTCTATCTAATACTCCACCATGACCTGGTAAAATATCTCCACTATCTTTAACACCTGCTTCTCTTTTTAAATAAGATTCAAATAAATCTCCAAATACTGAAGAAACAGCTACAATTAAAGAAATAATTAATGCTGCAAAATATGAAACATTATCTATTGCAAATAATGGACCTAATAACCCAGCTAATATAACCCCACCTATTACACCTTCAAATGTTTTCTTAGGACTAGTTTCACAGAATTTTGTTTTTCCAATACTTTTCCCAACATAATAAGCCCCCGTATCAGCACCTGCAACAATAAATAATATCCACCATAAAGATTGAATTCCATACTCAGTGTATAATGAAAGTAAGAAAAGAAATGATACCATTGGATAAAGCATTGGCAATATTATTTTAGGATTTGTTTTTTTAGTATAAGCCATAATTGACGCAGTTATAATTAAAGAGATAAACACCAATTCCATTGGGTTTGGATAGAAATATGCAACCACCCAAATAATTCCAGCATATTGATAAATTGAATAGTTTGTTTCAATTAAAAATAATTTTTTTGCTTCTGATATTCCAACAATTAAGAAAAAACCAAAAAATAACCAAACAAAAAATAAAGTATCAATATAAGATACTAAAATAAATGTTACAAATAGGACTAAAGCAGTTTTAATCCTTGTTGAGCTTTCTGTTATAAGATTTGACATACATAACCTTTTATTAAATTAGGTTATTTTAACATTATTTCACTTTGTAAAATGTAAGTGAAATTTTATAAACTAAAATCTAAAAAATATAACTAAATGCTAGCCCATAAAATAAAGCACTATTAGTTTCTACTAGTGGTGAATCTTCAAATATTGTATTCTCTAAATAATAGTGTTTCATAAATCCACCATACCAAAAGTGTTCAGTTTTTTTTGTAATAGCCATAGTATTATGGAACCCCGAATATCCACTTTTTGAATGATACTCACTTCTTGTAGCATTTACATTTGATGAAGTAACTTCATAATAATAGTTATTAAATTTTTTATCTGCAAATCCTAAACCTGTTGTAAAACGTAATTTATAATCATTAAATATTATATTTTTATAACTTAAATCTAAACTACCTAGTAAACCTTGATAATCTATATTACTTCCTATTGAAAATGCAGCACGAACTGGAACTTCAAAATCTATTTTCATTAAATTCTTTGTAACAAGATTATATGTAAGTTTTGGACCTATTTCAACTATTGCATCTAAATCTTTCATACCTTCTCTTAGAGTTCCTTCACTATCTGCTGGTAACATCCCTCTAATACTAAACTCTATTTTTGTTCTATGGGAATTATAAAATTCATTATAAATTTTATCCTTATCAATATTTATATATTTGCTTCTTAATTCAATATAAGGGAAAGGTACAACTGTAGTATTTTGCTTTTTTGAACCAACATACGATGGCGTTGATACGATACTCAAACCTAATCCATATTTAAAACTATCACTTGAAAAAAGATTTACCGAGAATAAAAAACTCACACTAAATAGAAATATTTTCTTTAACATTATTTACACCTTATTATTGTTTGGCAAAGTCCAATATTATCAATTATTTCAATAACATTTAAACCTGCTTTTACTAAAAACTCTTCAAAATCTGTATATCTAAACATCTTACTATATCCATTTGCCATTGCTGTAAAATATGGTGATGTATTAATAACACAATATGCAGCTGTATCATTTACTTGTCTATCCCAAAATGGTTCCATAATACAAATTTCACTATTAGTAGACATTGACTCTTTTACTTTTTTCAATATCTTTATAATTTGTTCTTCTTTAAAACAATCTAAAAATTGACTCATCCAAATAATATCAAAACCCTTAGGTATTTTTGTATCATCGAATAATATATTTGCTTCATGCGTTGCAATATTTGTAATATTCTTTTCATATATATTTTGTCTTGCAAGTTTTACTTGCTGTGGTAAATCCATTATAGTAATTTCAATATCTGGATTTTGTTTTGCAAATAACATTGCAAATTTACCAGTGTTTCCACCAATATCTAATATATTTTTAGGATTAAAACTTTTTAGAATCTTAATTGCTTCTGGAAATCCTGAATCTGAATATAAATGATCAAATTTAAACCAAGCATCTTTAGCTTTTGTAGGTAAACTAGAAAGTGCAGGATAAATAGTTTCCCAATCCCCAAATACTCTTAAACCTTCAGCCTTTCCACTTTTAATTGCTTCATCTAAATAGAATAATCCTTGGTAATTGACATCATGATTATAATTCATATTTGCTATTGTCATTTCATCACTATTTAAAAAGAAGCCTATTTTTGATAGAAGTATTTTTTCATTTTCTTCATAAATAACCCCAGCACTAAGTGCAGTCTCACACAATAACTGAACCCCATATTTTGTAAGATTTATTTTATTACTTATCTCATCATAAGTCAAACCATTTTTATTTTTTGATAAAACTTCTAAAATTTTTAAATCTCTCATTGTTCTTACCACTTGAAAAACAATTGGCGCAAAGGCAATTTTTTGAGCTTCATATTGTGCTTCTAGTGCACTTAGTTTATTATTGTCTTTGAAGAACTTTTTTTCCAATTTTACTTCCTTATAATCTATTGTTTTGATTGAATTTTATCTTTGTGTGAAAAATTTTATTATCGTTAAATCTACTGTTTATTTTACTAAGTGATAAAATTATAGTGTTTTCAATTTTATCATCATAAGATAAAAAGGCATTATTCTTTGCAAATATATTTGTTCCTGCAATATCTAAAGTTGAGTTTGTTAAAATTATCGCATCATTGGCACTTATATCAGAAGTGGTAATTTTTAGATTAGAATTACTAACATCAATAGCTATATCTTTTGAACTTATAGTAGAACCAATTATCTCTACTTCTGAGTTAATTATCTCCAGTTTTTCTATTTTTGAAGAATCTATTATAATATTCCGAGAATTTACAATTTTTAGGTTTTTATATACACCTGTAATTTTTACTTCATTTTGATTTTGAACCAATAAATCTTTTGTATTAAAAGAGCTTAATTCTCTTTTTTTAGATACATTACTATTTTTTAAAAAACCATCTACATATTTTAAATAAATTTCTTTTGAATCTATTATTGGTACATGCTGCGAGTTTGGTATTATTTTAAATTTTGAGTTTGGTATTATTTTGTGTAAAACATATCCTGTACGAACAGGAGCAATAGCATCATTTTCACCCCATAATATCTCTGTTGGAGTATTTATGTTATATACAACTTTTGAATAATCTTCCATTACTAAACCAACAGCAGCTATTGAAGTTGTATTATTTTGGAAAAGCATTTTTCTAATATACGCTGTTCTTAAAACAAGAGATAAATCACTAGGAATAAGTTCTTGTAAACTATTTGTAACTTGCGAAAACAAATCTGTGATTTGATTTGTTATTGGTTCTAACTTTTTGATTTTAAAAAACTTATCAATTCCAGTATTTATTAAAAATCCACTATATGTGTCTCTATGTAATATTCCAGCTGCATCAATTAGAAGTAATTTTTTTACTTTTTTGGGATACATAGATGTATATTTTAAACTAATAGCTCCTCCCATTGAATGACCTATTAAAAAAAATGGTTTTTTTGTGTATAAAGAAGTCACATAGTCAATAAATAAAGAATAAGTTCGAGGTGTTAATTCTTTGTTTTCTTTTGTAGATCTTCCAAACCCTGGCAAATCAAAAGTGATTATGTAATAATCATTTTTGAACTTTTCAATTGTGTCTTTCCAAATTCTTGAAGCATTATCACCTAAACCATGTACTAAAACTATAGGTTCTTTAGAGCTATTACCATGTGTTTGGATAAATACTTTTGTATTGAAAATAGGTTCATTAATATAAAAACTTTTTGCATTCATATATGAAAAAAGAAAAAAGATAAGAAATAAAAGTTTATTCAGTTTTTTCATCAGCAATCGCGATTGTTAAGTTTCCTCGAACAAAAACTTTTTCATCTTTTATTAATTCAAAAACAAACTCTGTCATAGCTCCAAAATTAAAACTTTTTTCAATTTTTATTTTGTATTCTTTATCATCTAAAGGAATTAACTCTTCAATATTTTTTAAAGAAATTAAAAAACCGATTTTAGGCTCACTACTATTCTCATCTTGAGCAAAAGAAGCACTACTTTGAGCAGCAGCTTCACTTACCATTGGAAGAGTTGGAATATATGGAAATATACATGAGATGATTTTATAATCTTCTTTTTCTTCTAAAATTTCTTGTGCAAACCTAATTGGTTCTTGATGTGGAAGATTCATTATAATTCAACTTCAAATATCATTTTTTCATCTTTTTTGAAATTCTTTGAAAGATATAGCATATGATTAATAGATTTTGGGAAATCTTCATCAAAACTTATATCTTTAATATTTAAAGTAGATTCCTCTTGTGTTACTCTTACTTTTAAAATCACTGCTGATTCAAGATACTTTATACAAGTATTTACTTCATTAATATTATCAATGTCAAGTGTTTCTGAACAAATAAGTAAGATTTCATCTGCATCTAAGGCCTTAACTGCTCCAACTTTTAAAAGTTTTAAAGATGTCTCTTCACCTGAAGAAATTGTTAGAATCTCACTTGTATTTTTTGTAAGTATAGAGGCATAAGAAACAGATGTATTATATACAGAGTTTTGGAAATCAGTAGGTGAAACTCCACTTTCATTTGAAATTGCATTTAGAATATTAGAAGTAGCAAGAAGTTCTCCATAACCAGTACCAAATATTATTCTTCCTTGAGTAAATTCTACTTTTGACATCAATTCAATTACAAGTTTTGAAGCTCTTGTTAGTCTTCTTCTTAATACCATTTTAGGTACTAATTCTTTTGTATTTAAGTCTTCAACACTCTTTTGGGCGAAGATATTTGAAGCATCTATAATTTCTAAATTTATTTTCATTTTACAACTCCAAATACTAATGAAGTGTTATTTCCACCAAAAGCAAATGAATTACTAAGAACATAAGAAATATTTTCATTTAACACTTCAAGAGGAAAAGTTATTTCATTTCTATCTAATTCATTTAAGCTTTTATTTGGTGGTATAATTTGATTTCGAATTACCTCACAAGAAATAATTCCTTCAATTGCCCCTGCTGCTCCTAAGGTATGTCCTGTAATTGATTTTGTTGAACTAACTTTTACATTTGTATTTTCAAATAATGTACAAATTGCATTTAATTCAGCACTATCATTTGCTTGAGTACCTGTACCGTGTGCATTTATATATGAAATATCTTTATTTGTAATATTAGCATCGTCTAATGCATTTTTCATTGCATTCATTGCACCATTTCCATCAGGATGTGGTTGAGTCATATGGTGTGCATCTGAACTATAACCAACGCCACAAATTTCTATTGAGTTATCTTGAATTTCATCTTGAATTAAAAGTATGGCAATTGCTTCTGAAACATTCATACCTTCTCTATTTTTATCAAAAGGAGTACAAGGTTTTGAAGATAATACACTTAATGCAGAAAAACCACATACAGTTGTATAAGATAAGGAATCAACACCAACAACTAGTACATTCTTATAAATATCTTTTGATATTACTTCTTTTGCATAACCTAGTGCATTTGCACTTGATGTACATGCAGTTGAAAAGGAAACATCATCTAAAAAAGAAAAATTCTGTTTTAAATAATAAGCAATTGCATCAATAGGATGCGTTTTAGGATTAATTCTTTTATAATTTTTGTCTTTAAAAAAAACATCTTCTGTATGAGTCATTCCACCAACTGAAGAACCTACAATTAATAGAGTATTTTCAAAGTTATTTAAATTAGAATCCAGAAGAACAGCTTCACAGCATAATTTTAAATTATCATTGAAACTAATGTCAGATTTTATTTTGCCAATTGCTACTTCTTTATCTTTTACATAAGTTTTATCGATAGTAATAGTATCTTTTTTTTCACAAATAGAATCAAATAATTTTGCACTTGTATTTCCAGCACAAGAGATTGTGCTAAAATTATTTATGTAAGCTTTTTTACTTATTTTCATTTATAAATTTTAATAAATTATTTACCGATGCGAAGATATCATGATATTCTTCAGAGTTTTTGATTTTAACGCCATATTCTTTTTCAATAATTAAAACTAATTCAATTGAATCCACAGAATCAAGTCCTAATCCATCATCACCAAATAAAGGTCCATCATCTTCAATTTCATCTACACTAATATCTTCTAGATTTAAACCTTCAATTAGTACTTTTTTAAACTCATCATTTGTAATCATATTTTTATTAACCTTTTAAACTATATTAAAGATAGTTTACTATTTTTCATCTTTTAAATATCTTATAAATTATATTTTAATAATTCTTTATGTATAATTATCTTTAATAATAATAAAGAAAGTATAATGAATTTAAATAATAAGCTTTATAAAATTCTTAGTAAGAATGAAAATAAATGTGTAATAAAATTGTCAGCTAAGAATCATCCTGTATTTAAGGCTCATTTCCCTGATAATGAGATACTTCCAGGTTTTTTACAAATTGATATAATTGCAGAAATATTTACCCATCAAATTATTTCTATAAAAAAAGCAAAATTTATTTCTTTAATTTTACCTAATGATATAATAGAATATAATATTACTTCAAATAGTAATAATAAATATAAAATAATAATAAATAAAAGTGATAAAAAAGTTAGTGAAATAATATATGAAACAAAATGAAATAATAGTTACAGTACCAACATTAAATAATGACTACACAATACAAACTGTTGTAGATGATATTATTGCTCATAATTATAAAGTAATTGTAATTGATGATGGATATACTAATCCTGTTGAAAATATTTTAATTCCCCATGAAAATTTATCAATCATAAGACATGAACAAAACCTTGGAAAAGGTGAAGCAATTTTGAGTGGTGCTAGAGCTGCAAAAGAGTTGGGATATAACTATTTTGTAAGTTTAGATGGAGATGGACAACATCTTGCATCAGAAATTATAAAAATCATTAAGGACTGTAATAGTAAAGATGAAATTATAATTGGTGCTAGAGATTTTGATATTGACAATGTTCCAAATGGTTCAAAATTTGGGAGATGGTTCAGTAATTTCTGGGCTACTTGGGATACAGAACAAGAAATAAAAGATTCTTTATCAGGATTCAGACTTTACCCTACTTCAATTTTAGACTTAGATATAAGAACATCAAGATTTGATTGGGAAATGGAAGTTTTAGTTAAACATTCTTGGAAAGGAAGAATAATCAAAGAAGTTGTTATTGATTGTTACTATCCTAGTGCAAATGAAAGAGTTAGTCACTTCAAAAAATTTTGGGATACTGCTGCTATTGTAATGGTTCATATTAGACTGTTACCTTTAAAATTCTTTCTTAAAAAAAGATACAAACAATAATATGAGTACAAAGCAAAGAGGAAGTGGTTGGAGCATAAAATTAGTCTTCAATCTTTACAAAATATTTGGATATAAATTTATCTATTATCTAATGTATCCTGTTAGTTTTTTTTATTTTATTTTTGCGCAAAATGTAAGAAGCTCTTTAAAAGATTATTATAAACATTTAAATCTTGAATTTAATAATTGGGTTTACTTTACTCACTTAAGAGTTTTTGCAATTTGTATGGTTGATAGATTCATTTCAAGATATGACCCAGCTTCTTATAATTTTATTTATAATGAAAAAGAAAAAGTTCAAGAAATTCTTAGTAAAAAAACAATAGTTTTATTTTCGCATTTTGGTGGTTGGGCAGCAAGTTCAAATAATCCAATCACAGAAAATACAGTTAATATTGTAATGCAAGAAATTATATTAGATAGTATTAAAGATATAGAAAATTCAATAGAAAAAAAAATATCTAATACAAAAATAATTGATCAGTCAATGGGACAGATTCCTGTATCTATTGAAATTGCAAATGCTATTTCAAATGATGAAGTAATTGCAATAATGTCAGATAGACCTACAGATAAAAAATACAAATACAAAATTAAATTTTTTCATAAAGATGCATATTTTAATCTGAATCCTTTTAAAATTGCATTTAGAACAAAAACACCTATACTTGCATATTTCGTAATAAACACAGGTATTCAAGAATACACAGTTAAGACTATTGATATAAATTTAGATTGTAATTTAAATGAAAAAGAAGCTATTTCACAGGCAATGGAAGAATATATAAGACTATTTGAAGATATTTTAAAAGAATATCCAAATCAATGGTTCAATTTTTATAATTTTTGGGAGTAATTAATGATATTAAACATAGATAAGAGACATATTTCTTTAGAAGAAATTAGTAAAGCGTCAAACGTAGAAATAAGTAAAGACAAAGAATTCATAACATTTATCAATCACACACATGATTTTATGATGGATACAATAAAACAAGGTAAACCAATATATGGTATTACAACAGGTTATGGAGATGCTGGAAGAAACTATGTTAACTATGATGATGCAGCAAAATTACAAACAAACCTTTTTAGATTTCACGGATGTGGAATTGGTGTAAACCTAAGTTATGAAGTATGTAGATACGCAGTTATTTGTAGAACTATCTCACTAAGTAAAGCTCGTTCTGGTGTTTCAATAAATTTACTTCATAGATTAGAAATGCTAATTCAAAAAGATATTATTCCAGTAATCCCTTCTCAAGGTTCAGTTGGAGCAAGTGGTGATTTAACTCCATTATCTTATATTGCTGCTGTTGTTGCAGGGGAGAGAGAAGTATATTATAAAGGTGAAATCAAAGACGTTATGGAAGTTTATAATGAACTTAATATTAAACCTTATGTATTTGAACCTAAAGAAGCTTTAGCAATAATGAATGGAACTACAATTATGAGTGCAATTGCACTTAAAGCTATTGAAGAATTTGAAGTGATTTTAGACTCTATGGAATCATATGTTGCAGGTATGTTCGAGGTTTTATTAGGAGATGATACTCCAGTTGCTGATTTTGTACATGATTCAAAACCATTCTCTGGACAAATTAAAGCTGCCAAAAATATTCAAACAAAAATTGCAGGCTCAAAACTAACTCACGGTAGAGATGGCAGATATGATAAGTTTTTTGAGGATAATAACTTAAATATTCAAGATACATACTCAATGAGATGTGCACCTCAAGTTTTAGGTGTAATCAGAGATAACTTAGAAATCTCAAAAAATTGGGTAGAAACAGAAATAAATTCTGTAAATGATAACCCATTAATTGATGGAGAAAATCAAAAGATTTATACATCAGGAAACTTCTACGGTGGATATGTTGCACATGCAATGGACACACTTAAAATTTGTGCTGCTAATTTAGCTGATTTATTAGATAAAGAGTTTGCACTTTTGGTTGATCATAAATTTAACCGAGGATTAGGTGAAAACCTTAAACTTTCAAAAGAGCCATTTTTTCATGGATTTAAAGCTATGCAAATTAGTTTAAGTTCATTAAGTGCTGATGTTATTAAAAATACAACAGCAGCATCAATACATTCAAGACCAACTGAATCTTTAAACCAAGATAAAGTTTCTATGGGAACAACAGCTGCAAATGACTTTGCTAAAATGATGCCTGATTTAACAAATATGTTAGCGATTGCATTTATTGGAATGGCACAAGCTGTTGATATTAGAGGAGAAGCAGAAGTTTCACCTCACTTAAAAAACATCCATAATGAGATAAGAAAAATAATTGAACCTTTATATGCTGATAGAAGAATGGATATTGATATTAAAAATATTAAACCATTAATTAAATCAGCTAAATTTATTTAAAGAAGAAATTATGGAATTAAAAAAAGTATTAGTTACAGGTGCAACTGGATCTATTGGTGAAGCCATTGTAAAAGAATATGCAAAGAATGGCTACTTTGTTTACATTCATTACAATAGTAATAAACAAAAAGCAGAAGAACTACTTGAAAGTATTGAACATGGTGAAATAATTACTTTTAATATGAAAGATAAAGAATCTATTAAATCAACACTTGAAGATATAAATGTTGATGTATTAGTAAATAATGCTGGAATTATTAAAGATAATCTATTTTTCTTTATGGATGATGAAGAATGGGAAGACGTAATTAATACTAATTTAAATGGTATTTATCATGTAACAAAAACCATATCTAAAAACATGATGATGAATAAAAGAGGAAGCATTGTAAATGTAGCATCTATTTCTGGAATCACTGGGAATCAGGGACAAGCTAATTATTCAGCTTCTAAAGGTGGTGTTATTGCTTTTACTAAAACTCTTGCTATTGAATTAGGCAGATACAATATTAGAGTAAATGCAATTGCTCCTGGAATAATTGAATCTGAAATGATTGAAAATATTCCCAATGTAAAAGAAATGAAAAAAGCAATTCCATTAAAAAGATTTGGAAAAGCAGAAGAAGTTGCGAAATGTGCTTATTTTATAGGTGTCGATGCAAGTTATGTAAGTGGTGAAGTTTTAAATATCAGTGGTGGTATGGTTAGATAACAAAGAGAACAAGAATAGTAAAGGAAGTAAAATGAATAAAAGTATTTTAATAAGTTTAGTTATAGGTTCTTTTTTGATTACAGGTTGTGCTGTAAAGTCTGAGATAAAAAAAGTTAACGAAAGTAAATCACATTTTGAAGATGTAATCTATACGGGACAAAAAGATTTTTATAAATCCTCTGAAAAACTTGAAGGTCAGAAATATAGAATATTCCATCAAGCAGCCTCAGGTTTTGTTGCAACTCGTGCACTTAGAAATTCAGCAATGAAAAGAGCACTTACTTTTTGTAAGAATATTAATCCAACTTTTAATGTAACTAAAATATCAGAACATACAGGACAACCTCCATATATTTTAGGAAATTTTCCAAAAATTGAAATTATATTTATATGTAATGATAAAATTAAAGAAAAAGTAATTATACATAATAAATATGATGATTTGAAAAAAATCAAAGACTTGTATGATAATGGAACTTTAACAGAAGATGAATATTTACAAGAGAAAAAGAAATTATTAACTAAATAATGAATTTAATAATATCACTAATTTATGCACCTGTAGTTTTTTATTCTTTACAGAATTTTGAACTACAAATTGTATCTTTATGTATATTTTTATTTTCAATTATTTGGTTCATTCTTACCTTTAAAAAAGGAATAAAAGAGTATTTCTTCTCTGTTTTATATATCTTTATTTCTATTCTTGCTTATTTCTTGGATAGTTTTACAGTATTAAAAATATTGCCTTTTTTAATTTCTTTTTTTATTTCTTCCTTTATTTTATACACATATATTTCACGAAATTCTTTTATCTTTATATTTTTAGAAAAAATAAAAAAAGAAGTTCTTGATGATGAAAAAGAATATATTCAAAAATCCACACTATTTTGGTTTTTTGTTTCACTTGTGAATTTAGCTTTTCATTCATTTGTTCTGTATAATGGAAATATTCAATATTGGATATTTTATTCATCAATTGGATGGTATTTTATTTTCATAATTGCAGGAATCATTCAATTTACACATAAAAAATTATATTTTAATAAGGAAAAAAATGTTTAAACTTTTTATGATTTTATCAGTTTTTATGACATTAGTTTTATCAAACGAAGTTAAATTTAATGAAACAAAATATATAAATGCAGTTGATTTAGAAGTTAGTAAAAAAGGTATCTTGGTATTTGACAAAATTTTTACAAAACTTTCTTATGAAAATGAAGAAACTTCATTTAAATTTCAAGTAGATAATATCTTACAAATAAAAGATGACAAAGAGACAATTCTTTCTTATGATGAAAATTTAGAACTTAGTATTTTTAGTACACTAATTAATGCTATTTATAAAGATGATTTAGAAAAACTAGAAGAGTTTTTTGAGATTAAAAAAGAAAAAGAAGAAACAGTTTTAATACCAGATGATCATATTTCAAGCGTAATAGATAAAATTACGTATAAAAAAACTGCTAAGAATCTTGATTTTTTAAATATTTATTTTACAAATGAAGATAGGATAAATATTGTTCAGACTAAATAATTTTATTAATATAATTGTTTTATTTATATTAATACTTATTGCAATAAGTTTAAACTCTTATAAAAGTATTTCAACAAGCATAACTGCAATTTTACCAGAAGGTGAAAAAAAAGAACTAATACAAGAATTCAATAAATTTCAGTTAAGTAAAAAGATTTTTATTTCTATAGAAGGTTTAGATAAAGTTTCATTAGAAAAAATAAAAAAAGTAGAACAAAAACTAATAAAAATAGATGGATTATCTCTACAAAAAAGAAAAGAAAACAAACTACTAAAAGAGTATAACTCTAAATATAAAATATATAAAGATAAAATTGATTATCAAAAACTAGATAAAATTAATATTCAAAAAGAACTAGAAGAAATAAAAGAGAAACTAATAAATGCTAGGTTTTCGTATAATTTCAATAAAAATGATCCTTTAAATATTTTCATTAAAGAAAAATCTATTAAGAATTTAAACATAAAGAACAATCATCTTATTTTGAAAGATTATGGCTATTTTTCTATATTTAATATCGATAATTCAATAAATAGTATAAAAGATTATGAAAAGATTTATGATAAAGTTCATCAAAATATTGATAGTCAAATTAAAGCTTTTTCTCCTATATTTTATTTTGTAGAAAACTCTAGAATTATAAAAGAGGATATTAATAAAATCATTTTACTTTCTACTATTTTTCTTTTACTTTTATACTTAATTATATTAAGAAATATTAAGCTTTTAGCAAACAGTTTAATCACACTTGCTTCTTCTATTACTTTAGCTTTAATAATTACATCACTACTTTTTGATGAGCTTTCAATTTTTGTATTGGTATTTGGAATTTCAATTTCAACCGTTGCCATTGATTATATGTTTCATAATTATGTTCATGGATATTATGAGAAAGATATTAATAGAGAAAAAACTATTAATAGAGATGTTTTCTTTGGAATGATTACAAGTGTTGGAACATTTTTTATAATCTCTTTTGTATCTTTTGATTTAATTAAACAACTGTGTTATTTTTCAATTATATCTTTAGTATTTTCATATCTTCAATTTACTTTTCTTTTTCCAAAAATTAAATTTAAAACTATTGATTCTAATAAAGAAATCAACTACAATCAAATAATAAAAGTCAAACCAATATATATTTTAGGAGTGTCTTTTCTACTAATTATACTTGCTATTTCACAACTTAAGTTTAATTCAAACCTAGAGAGTTTAAATATCAATAATAAAAAACTAAAAGATATTGAAAGTTTTTTCAATACTAAACTAAGCACCCATAAAAATATATCTGTTATTATAAAAGCGAATACTATTGATGAATTAATAGAGTTTTCAAATGAATTGAAGAATGATATTCCAAATTCATATGCTTCTGTCAGTTCTCTTGTTAGTAAAAAAGATTTTATAGAGAAAACTGCTATTTTTAAAAAATTAAATATGACAAATACCAATGAACAAATTAATCAAGAGGCTAATAATCTTGGTTTTAAAAAAGACTACTTTTTAAATACTTATCTTTATGAAAATGATTACCCTAATTATACGAATGAATATATAAAAAAACTTGGTCTTGAAATACTAAAGTTTAACGATAGTTATATTACCTATGCTTTTGTTCCAAAATCAAAACAAAACGAAGTTTTAAAATATACATTTGTTGAACAACTCAGTGTAAAAAATATGTTTGAACAGAGTTTAAACGCAGTATATAAAGAGCTTTTAATATTAGGTTCTATTAGTTTTTTATATATTATGTTAATGATATTTATTTCAAGTAAGCAAAACTATTTAATAGCTTTTTCATATATAGTTTTTCCTCTTGCTATGACCTTATGTGTTTCTTTTTTCACTGCTTTTAACATCTTACATCTTTTTGTTTTATTTATAATATTATCAATTTCTATAGATTTTGGAATTTATATGAGTTCAAAAAACATAGATAAGAATACAAATAAAGCAATTATTTATTCTCTTTTATCTACGTTTGCTGGTTTTGGTGTTTTAATCTTTTCAGAGATACATGCGCTATTTTCAATAGGAATTATATCAACAATTGGTATATTATCAATTACAATTTTATTACTAATTTTAAAAAGGCCTTTTAATGATTCTAAAAGTATTTAATGATGATGGAACTACTAACGAACATAAAATAGAAAAAGAACTATTTTATGATGAAAAGTTAGAAGAAAAAATTTCATATATTTCATCTTCAAATAAAGAAGAGAACGCTTTAAAAATCTTTCAATCATATTTTTCTAATGCTAAGTCTATTCTTTTTGATAATACAAATAAAGCAATTGTAAAACAATTAGAAGAGTTAAATATAAAAGAATTTAGAGAGAAAGATTTCTCATTTATTTATTTTACTTCGGGAACTACTGGATTTCCAGTAGGTGCTTTAAAAACAAATGAAAATATTCTTGAAGAAATAAAAGTATTATCACGATTATTCAAAAAGTATGCAGTTAAAAGAGTTATTGTAACTGTTCCATTTATTCATTTCTATGGTTCTTTGATGGGTTTAATGTATCCACTTTTTAATGACATTGATATTATTTTAAAAGAACATTTTTTACCAAGTGATTTATTAGATTTAATTGATGATAATTCACTTGTAATTACTACTCCTTTATATATTAAATCATTAAATAGAGTTAATGAGGTAAAAGATTTAAGTAAGTCTATATTCTTAAGCTCCACTGCTCCACTTATGCCTAATATTGCAAAAGAATTTAATGAAAAATTTTCATCAAATATTATTCAACTTTTTGGCTCAACTGAAACAGGTGGAATATCATATAAATATAATGATGAATCATTATGGACTCCATTAGAAAAAGTAGAAACTTTTGTAAATGAACTAAATGAACTAAAAGTAAAATCTCCATTTATATCAAATATTTTATTTGAAAAAACATTTAAAACAACAAATTCTGAGATACAAACTTTTGATTATGTTGAGTTTGAAGACAGCAGATTTAAACTAGTAGGGAGAAGTTCTCAAATTTTAAAAGTTGCAGGGAAAAGGTACTCAACAATACAAATTGAGCATATTTTAGAAGATATAAAAGATATAAGAAAAGCTGTAGTGTTTGTAAATTCAAACAAAGATGCTCTAAGAGGTGAAAGTTTAGAGATTACAATAGAAAGCGATAAAGAATTTTTAGTAAAAGATATAAAACAAATATTAAAAAAAGAGTTGTCAAATATTAAGTTTTCAATCACTTTAAAAATCGTGGATAAAATTAAAACAACGGCAATTGGGAAAAAAATTGCTATTGAATAATTCATCAATTCTTAGATATAATAATACATATTATGCACAAGTGAAGTAATGTCTATAAAAATAAATAATCTAAATAAATCATACTCTAATACAAAAATACTAGAAGATTTAAATCTTCATATAAATACAGGAAGTGTTTTTGGTTTACTTGGACCAAATGGAGCAGGAAAAACAACACTTGTTTCTATATTAAATCATCTAATTTCAAAAGATTCTGGGAAAATAGAGATTTATGGTTATAACTTTGAAAAGAACAAAAAAGATATACAAAGAATATCTTCATATATTCCACAAACCTACTCTTTTTATCCAAATCTTACAGCCTATGAAAACCTTGAGTTTTTTGCAGCTTTATATGGTTTAAGAGGAAAAGAGTTAAAACAAAAAATAGATTATTGCTCTGAGATAACATCACTAGAAAAGTTTATTAATAAAAAAGCACATACTTTTTCAGGTGGAGTAAAAAGAAGGTTAAACATTGCTATTGGATTACTTAACTCGCCTAAGATAATTTACTTAGACGAACCAACTGTTGGAATTGATCCACAATCTAGAAAATATATTTTAGAAGTAATTAAAAATCTGAATAAAGAAGAAGATACAACTATTATTTATACTTCTCATTATATGGAAGAAGTAGAATACTTATGCGATGAAATTGCTATCTTAGATAATAAAAATATTATAATTCAAGAGAAAAAAGATATTTTGATTAAAAATAATTCTACTATAAACATTCAGCTAGAAGACTCTTCAATTAATGTTGATACATCACTTGGATATGAAGAGTTTTTAAAAACTATGAGTGAATTACATACTCAAAATAAAAAAATATTAAATATCGACTTTAAAAGTAAAAAACTCGAAGAGATGTTTTTATCACTTACAAAAGGGAAGTTAAGAGACTAATGTTTAAATATATTCTTAAAAAAGAGTTTCTTTTAATATTTAGAGATATACATGCATTACTTGTATTATTTATAATGCCTGCACTATTTATTTTAATAATGTCCTTAGCTCTAAAAGATACATACTCGAATACAAGCGATGTAAAACTAAAAGTTGCACTTGTATCACAAGAAAATAAAGATATTAAACTTTTAGTCAAAAACTTAAATAAAAACAACTATTTTTCTTCACAATTAATACAAAGTGATGATAATAAAAAGCTAATTTATGAAAATGATTTTGATTTTGTAATTCAAATCAACAAAGATTTTAAAAATCAAATCAATACAAATAATAAAGATTTTTCTATAAAAACTTTCTCAAAGCCTGATATATCTAAGCAAAGTAAACAATTAATTGAAAATAAATTAGTTGAGGCTATTTCACAGCAAATAATGAAAGACTTTTTTGTAAAAGCTAAGATTAACGCTAAAACATTAGCTACTTTAAACTCAAAAATATCTAGTAATTATATTTATAAAAATGAAACGTTTAAGACTAAACCAAACTCTGTACAACAAAGTGTACCTGCCTGGCTAGTATTCTCAATGTTTTTTATTTTAATACCCATTTCAAATACTTTTATAAACGAAAAAGAATTCGGAACGATATCAAGAATTAGAAGTATTGATGTATCAATGTTACCTTTACTTTTAGGTAAAATAATACCCTATTTTGTAGTAAATCAAATACAAGTTATCATTATGATTTTAATAGGTATTTTTGTAGTACCACTTGCAGGTGGTGATAGCCTAGAAATAAATGGAAACTATTTTTTAATATTTGCCATGAGTTCAAGTATTTCAATAGCTGCAATTTGTTTTGCACTCTTTATTGCAAATGCAGCAAAAACAACAGAAGAAGCCACTTCAATAGGTGGAGTATCAAATATAGTTCTTGCTGCTCTTGGAGGTATTATGGTTCCAAAATTTGTTATGCCACAATTTATGCAAGATATAAGTGAGTATTCTCCAATGGCTTGGGGCTTGGAAGGTTTATTAGAAATACTAGTAAGAGGCGGGAGTTTTAATGATATAAAGTTCTATATATTATATTTATTATTATTTGCTTCTATTTGTTTTATTATTGCGTATATATTATTAATTAAAAAGGAAAAAAGATAATGTCAGATTTAAAATATGAGTTAAAAGAACTAATTATTGAAGAGTGTGAAAAAGAATGTACACCAGAAGAAATAAAAGATGATGAGGCACTTTTTGGTCCAGATTCAGTATTAGAACTTGACTCTATGGATGCACTTCAAATATCTATGGCTTTACATAAAAAATATGGTTTAAAAACTACAGATAGTAAGAAGCTTAAAAAAATCATGGTTTCAATTAATACCTTAGCCGAGTATATAGAATCTAACTAATGCAAAAAGTATATATAACAGGTTCATCACTTATTTCTGCTTTGGGCAATGATAAAAAAGAAGCCATTAATAAAATAAAACAAATAGATAATTCTAATTATGAAAACTATTTGAAAGAAAATTTTTCTAATATTAATTTTTATAGAATAAATCAAAAGTTTTCTTCTTTCGAAGATAAGTTTTTATCTATAATAAAACAATCAGTTAAAGATGCAATTATAGATGCAAACTTATCAAAAGAAGAGATAAAAGAACTTCATATTTTTATAGGTTCAACTTCAATGTCTATTTCTATAAATGAAGAACAATATGAAAAATATGTAAAAAAACAATCAAGTGAACAAATAAAAAAAATAGGATATGGGGATATTGGTACTTTTATTGAGCAACTTATTGATGCTAAATATAAATCTACAATAATTCAAACAGCCTGTACTTCAAGTGTAAATGCAATATGTTATGCAAAAGATATGATTAAAAATAAAGAAATAAAACGTGCACTAATAGTAGGTTTTGAGTTTTTTAATAAATCAACATATAAAGGCTTTAAATCTTTAATGCTCTTAAGTAATGAGGGGAAATATAAACCTTTTGATAAAAATAGTGATGGGTTAATACTTGGAGAAGGATGCTCTAGTGTTATTTTAGATTCAAAGAAAAATAAAGATGATGATTTTGAAATATTATCTACAAATAATAGTTTCGATAACTACTCAGTTACAAGTTCAAACCCAAATGGAGAAGTAACTTCTGATTGTATGATAATGGCATTAGAAAAAGCTTCTTTAGAAATTGAAGATTTAACTTGTTTAAAAGCACATGCAACAGGAAGTGAAAACTCAAATTTTTCAGAAGCTAGAGCACTAGATAATTTATTTGAAAAATGTAATGCAACTACAAATGTAGTAATACTAAAACCATATATTGGGCATACACTTGGTGCTTGTGGTGCTACTGAAACTGTTTTACTATGTGAAAGTATAAAAAACAATTACATACCAAAAACGCTAAATTTTAAAGAAAGCTATGAGGATATTCAATTTAAACCTTTATTAGAAAATGTTTATGAAAATCAAGCAACAGTTTTATTCCATTATATTGGATTTGGCGGGAGTAATACTTCAATGATTTTAAGTAATGTGAGATAATTATGTATATACAAAAGACCTTCAACGAAGTAAACAAATATAAAAGTGCAAAAGAGTATCGTAAGGACTTAAAAGAATTATCTAGTGTAAATCTTCGAAGAAACTCTAAATTTAATGTGATGGCAGTTTATGGAGTATTAAAGCTATTAAAAGAGCAAGATTATAGTAAAGATTTAAATATCTACATTGCTAGTGAATATGGTTGTATTGAAGATGTAAATGATGTCTTAGAACAAATCAATCATGAAAGTTCAATAGTAATGCCTTTTAGTTTTCTAAATATAAATACTAATAATACAGGTTATTACATATCTCAAGAACTTGAAACGATTGGCAATAATATCAACATAACAGCAGAAGACGTCTCTTTTGAAAAAGCTTTAGAATTAGCCTATTTTGATTTTAAATATAACAATATTAAAGAAATTATAATTGGCGCAATTGATGAATCTTTACAAAATATTCCAAATCATAATTCAATTATTCATAATCTAGAAGAAAAAGAAACACATGATGGAAACTCTTGGTTTTATTTAAACAATAAAAAAGAAAATTCTATGGCTGAAGTTAAATACTTTAAGCAGTTCGAGAATATTGAAGAATTGAATAAAAAACTTAAAACAATTGATTATGATATTGTTGGATTAAATCAATTTACAAAACAAAATATCAATAATTTAGACATAAATAAAGAGAAGATATATGATGATTCAAAAGATATGTTTTATGGAACATCTTCTGCTTCTTCTATTATTAACTTGTTAAATCAAAAGAAAAAAGAATCTATTTATATTAGTTTGGATTCTAAACAAAGAGCATATTTAATATTATTTATTATTAAATAATATTATTTATTGTAGTATTAATAATAAAATCAACTAAGGAAATAACAAATGATTAAAACAGGACTATATTTATTTTTAGTACTAATGATAAGTTTATCTTTCAATGGCTGTACTTCAAGTAAGATTTATAATGTTGAAAAAAACATTACAAATACGAACACTAACCTTCAAAAAATAGAAACATCTATACTAGATGCAGGTAGCTCTCTTGGATGGAGTATGAAAATTGTAAAAGAAGGTAAGATTAGAGGAATTTTGATTTTAAGATCTCATATGGCGACAGTTAATATTGACTATAATGAAAAATCTTATAAAATAGATTACTCAGCAAGTAAAAACTTACAATATGATGAACAAAATAATACTATTCATAAAAATTATAATGGATGGATTTTAAATCTAGAGAATACAATCAATAATTATTTAGAAGATTTAATTATGACAGATGAACTTACTAAAGAGCTAGAAAAAGTAACTAAGGATAAGTTATCATCTAAATATCCAGAACAAGGTACAAGAATTCTTGATATTAATCAGAAAATAACAGGTAGTTCTTCAATGGAAGAAATATCAAATTCTATTATTAAAGCAGGAACATCACTTGGATGGAAAATGCAAATACAGAATAAAGGGTTTATTTTAGCTAAAATTGTTCTAAGAAATCATTCCGCTACAATAAAAATCAATTACGATACAAATATGTATTCAATAAACTATATAACAAGCACTAATTTACTTTACGAAGACAATTATACTATTCATAGAAATTATAATGGTTGGATTACAAATCTATCTAATGCTATAAATGCACGATTAAACTAAATTGTTTTTAACATTTTAAAAGCTTCTTCTTCTAAAGTTGAAGCTTTTATCAAGATACTTGCAACTACTTTTGCATCAAAAGACTCAAGTTTTTTTGCTGCTTGAACACAAGAAAGTGCAAATTCTCTTAGGGTATCTCCTGATTGAGTAATTAATTCACTTGCTTTTTGAAGCTTATCATTATCTAAATCATAAGCTTTTGCTTCTTGTAAAAATGCTGCATATAAAAACCTAAAACCACCGCCACCAGTTCCTATTTCTTCTTGCATTCTTACAATATGTGTTAAGTAGTTTTTAACATATCTATTGTCTTTATTATTTTGTAATTTTATAATTGATTTAGCTAATCTTCTCATACCTCTTACACCTGCAAATGGAAATGGAGTAAGCATTGATTTAGCGTTCTTTCTAATAGCTTTTCTTAAAATTGAAGTATAATCAATATTCTGAGGAATACTCAAAGGATAATAAATAAATCCTTTTGGTGCAAATACACCTTTTGCAAACCTAGCTATTGTTAAATCTTTTTCATTACACTCAACTACATCTTCAAAAACTGGATCAGAAACTTTATAATTTTTGCCTTCTTTTCCATAAACTAAAAGATTATGTGCATTAAAATGGAATCTCATATTTTCAGGCATATATGGAAGATAATAAACTGAAGTTTGCAAACCAACTAATTTATTTTCATCTTCTACTAATTTAGTTAATTCAAGATTCGCTTCTAAAGGGTTTTTATATTGTTTTTTAAAAACTTTTACGCCTAAAATTTTTTCTATATTTTTAACAATATTTTTTGGTAAATCTCTATATGCAATTAAAGGCATATTATTTAGTTTTACAATGGGAATAAATACAAAAGATAAAGTACTTGTCATTCCAAAAGCCATTGGCTCACTAACTTTTAAACCATAGTGAGTTAATAAAGTAGAAACAACCCCACTTTCACAATGTGCAAATTGAGAATGATTAAACTTTTCTATCATATTTTAAAATCCTTTAATTCATCTATTTCTATTGCAAAAGCATCAGCATATTTTTGTAAAATTTTGTCATTTAATTTTTTAAAATACTTCATTTGAAGATGTCTTTTTACTCTAAATGAAAACATACCAACCACACTAGTTAAGGTTGGTAAATCCATTCTATTTTTATACATGAAATATTTAATTGGTGAGCTAATATTGTTTGCTATTTCTTCTAAACACTCTTTTTCTAATTCCTTATACTCTTCAACTGCAGTAATTGTTGCAAACTCTTCAACACTACTAGCATAATTTACTCTTTGAAAATCTCCACTTTCATTTGTTCCATACATTACTTTTCTTTGTCCATTTAATGTAGAATTATTTTCTTGTGGAATATCAAGTTTTTTCATTAAACAACTTCTAAAGACATAAAGGCAGTTGAGAATCTACCACTTTCAGGAATATAACAAAGAATTTTTTGTCCCTTTTTTAGTTTCCCACTGTTAAATAATTCTTCAAGCATAATATACATGGAAGCACTTCCTGTATTTCCATGAGTTACTAAGTTTGTAAACCATTTTTCATAAGGTATTTCAAAATTTGCTTCAACTAAACCTGAATATAGTTTATCTCTGAAATATGTCGATGAATAATGAGGTAAGAAGTAGTCATAATCATCAGCTTTAATATTCTTCTTCTTAATAATTTCTAGTAAAGGTTTTACAACCGTATATTCAACAATATTTTCATTTAATAGTTTTACATCTTGGCTTACACTTAAAAGTGATTTTTCCATAACTTCTTTTTGTTCAAAAGCTCGCCATGACTTTATAGATTTATCTTCTTGAATTTCTAATCCACTATACATACAAACAGGCATTTCCCCTGCATATGATAAAACTTCAATAAACTCAATTTTTAGTGATGTTTTATTTTTATTTGGAGCATTTTCAACTCTCATTGCACCCGCACCATCAGATAACATCCATCTTAAAAAATCTTTTTCAAATGCAATTCCTGCATTTTTTTCTAATTCATCTAATTTAAAATTTGATTCTTCTGTAAAGTTTTTAGCACTTAAGATTGGAGATGATGCTTCAGAACCACAAGAAACTGCTTTAGTTAACTCTCCTGCTTTAATTCCATAATAAATATATTTTAAAGCATTTATTCCACTAAGGCAAATTCCTGAAGCTGAGATTGTTTCAATAGAAGAGATACCCAATTCACCTTGAACCATCAAAGTATGTCCAGGCATTAATTGATCTGGAGATGTAGTACCACAAGCTAGACAGTCTATATCATTTAATAAAAAATCTTCGTCTACAAGTTTATTTATAGCATTTGAACAAAGCTGTGCATTTGTAAATAAAGGTTTTTGTGTTCCTTTTTCTAAAACATAAAATCTTCTTTTTATTCCATTACTTCTTAAAACAACACTCTTTGCTTTTGATTTTTTACCACCCACATAACCTAAATATTCTTCTATATTTTTATTATCTACTGGCTCATTTGGCATAAACTTCTGAATATTATTTATATACACATTTGACATCTATTGAAATTCCTTCATTCTTTCATCACCATTTCCAGATGGTAATTCATAAAATTCTTTTTGTTTTTGTATTGATTGTTTATTTATTATTCTGATTATAGTTTGTACTATCATGTTTATAGGTACAACAGTAACTATTATTAGTAACAAAAATATTAAGTAAAGCATCACTACAGGCTTTCTTTTTGAGGAACCTGGCTTACCTAACTTTCTAATCCATCCACCCCAAATAGAAAAACTTTTTGTTCCAATTTTTTCACTTTTAAAAAGTTTTATATTTACTTTTACTGCATTCAAGCCATATAATAAACTCTTATTTTCTTTTTCTCCATCATTTTGTAAAGCTTGAACTAATGCTCTACCAAAACGTTGAGATTTTTCTATTTCTTTTGGACATATTCCTGCTTTTGTAAACATTAGAATTTCTTTTTTTCCACTAAGCATCCAAACAGGAGTTGTTATAAAAGTTTCAAGAGAATTACCTTTATCAATTAAAACAACATTATCAATTAAATTTGCTTCAATATCTTGAAGTAAAACTTTCATTTTTTCTTGAGCCATAACCCACATATTTCTACACCCAATAAGTGTAATAACTGGTTTACTTTTAAGTTTCTTTCTTGCCCAATCAGATTTTAAAAATGAAGTAATTGGAATAGATGGAGATAAAAACCATACTTGATAAGAGAGAATAATTAAATCATAATCATTCTCATCATCTTCAAATTCATTTATTTCACATGGATCTAAATATACAGATTCAGGAAAAGTATCCATGAATTTCATTAGATTCCATGGGAAAGGATAAGGTTTTACTGGTTCAATATTTTTATAAAACAATTCTATTTGTGGATTTTCTAGTAATGGTTTTGTAAAATTATTAACTAAATTTGTTAATTGTCCTGTTTGAGAGTAAGAAATAACTAAAATTTTTTTTTGATTCAATATAGAGACCTATTAGTTTAAATAAATTAAAAAATAACATTTTATTAATTAATAGAGTATAAATATTATTTATACTCTATTAAAAGGAATACAATTAATTGTTCCCTGTACCCCATCCAACTAAACCAGAAACTCTACCATTTTTAAATTCAACATTTCTAGTAACCCATCTATTTTGCCAATATTTCCAAAGATTACTTTTTGTATTTGGAGTTACATGCGCAGGTGGGAAACCTCTAGAAACTAAAACCTCTGCTTTTGTCATACCATTTTTAATATTTCCAAATTCAATTGCACTTCGTCCTTTTGATGAAAATTTTGATAAATTAACTTTCGACGATGAGAAGATCTTTGGCATTAATTGTTTCATAGTAAGCCTTGTGAATTTTTCTACATTTGTAAATGTAATTTCTAAAGATTCACCATCAACAACAAATTTAATTGCATTATCTGTATAACCAATGATTTTAATTTTACTATTAACAGGTATTAATCTACCTCTTTGATAATTTGTAGCAATTATTTTTTCTTTCTCTTCCCACATATTAACTTGTGTATACATAACCCCTTGCATTGAAGGTGTTGGTTCCTTCATCGGACCACAACCTGTAATAAAAAAACCAACAACAACTAATATTAAAAAATGTATTGACATTTTTTTCATATAAACTCCTAAGTTTGAATTATTTAATAGTAACAAAAGAATAATTAAAAAACTATTTATTGACCTATGTAATCATTTAGAGTTGGTTTTTTTAACCATTCAGAAATATCTTCTCCTAAAGCATCAACTGTTCTTCCTAAGACAGAACAAGAGCCTTTAAATCCTGCACCAAATCCACCACTAGAATGTCTATATCCTGTAAACGATGCGATTTTATTACCTTTTCTATATAAAATACCTTTTACTGAAGTACTCTTATTATGTCCTAGAAATGCGTTACCTTTACTAACTGCTCCAACAATTACTAAATCTAAAAAATATTCATTTTCTTTACTTGCATTATCATCAAGAATAACATTAACTTCTTGAGTTTTTGAATACTCTTTTACAAATTCTGGTAATTGAGTTTCAATATAACACTCTTTTCTAATTGATGACTGAATAATTGCGTTTTCAGCAAAAGGAGTAGTTTTTTTAATTACTACAGTTTTATTTGTTAAATCATCTACTGGTATTAATACCTTTTGTACTTTACCACATCCTGAAAACAATCCTAACATAATTACACTAGCTAACAATGTTACTACATTTTTATACATACTTTTTCCTATTTTTAATTTAGTTATTTTTAAATAATAATTTATTATATTAGAAGACTTATAAATATAGGCTTAATTTACATATTATTAAATTTAATAATTTTATATCTTAATCCCAATACTTGTATAAGGATTATATAAAACATTTGATCCTGATTGCACTTTTACATTTCTTCTTTGCGTAAAATCAACCACATAATCACCTGGAAAATCTACTGAAAACTTTGCACATAAAACTGCTGCTTGTTCAATTACAGAATCAGGGATTGTTTTCTTTGTATTTTGAACTATTACATGTGAAGAGGGTCTATCTTTTAAATGAAACCAAAAATCACTTGCTTTTGAGTTTTTTAGTAAGTATATATTTTCTCTTTCGCTAGTTCCTAGCATGATTTTAAAGCCTTCAAAGAAGAAGCTCTCATAAGGTTGTGCTTTTTTAGTTCTCTTTTGATTTTTTTCTTTTTTAGGATATAAAAACTCGCATTCTTCTATTGTACTTGCCGTCTTTAAGCTATTTACCATTCTATTTAAAAACTCTGATTTTTCATCTAGGTTATCTTTTTCTATTGAAATATGTAGTGCTTTTTGTTTAGCTTTTTTAGCTTTTTTAAATAAGTCATTTGAATACTTTGATGCTGATGATGCTTTATCTAAAAACACTTCTACTTCAACACCTTCATAGTTATAAGCTTTAAAAGATTCTTGATAAGGCTTTAAAGTATGCAGATTTGACAATATCATATTTGCTTTTTCATAAAGAAGTTTTGATTCCTCTTCAAGTTCTTCTTTCTTTGGTAATGATTTGATTATTTTATCTAACTTTTTGATTTTCTTTTGAATCTGACTAATTTTTACTTTTTTTAGATTTTCTAAATTTTGATTCTCTTTTTCTTCATGAATCTTATATAAATAGCTTTCTATATCTTCAACTTCTTCCATTTTTGGAATAAATGTTTGTTTTGGAATCTCATCTAATACAATTCCAACTTTTACAACTCTACTTGAAGAGAATTCATCTACATGTCTTAACGCTTCTATTATTATTCTATTTTCATCTAAGATTATGATATTTGTGTGTTTTCCTGTGAACTCAAGCTGAAGAATAGTTGTAAGTTTTTTATATGATGAGGAAGAGTTAACTTTTATATTTATAATCTTGTCATCATTGTACATTTCAATATTTTCAATTTTTGAGTTATAAAATCTTTTTTGTAAGGCAACATCAAAAGGAGCATTGAAATCTTTCTTTGACTTTAATATATTTTTTGATTTAAAGACTGTACTAGAGCCTTTAGACATATCAAAATATATAATATTGCTATTATTAAATTCTATTATAATAGTATTATTGTCAATACGCTTCACTACTTTGATACTTTGGGTATTTTCTACTAAATACTCAACTAAATGTTTTAACAAAAAATACTTCATAATTACTCCACTTTATACTTATATTATTATCTAAGATTTATTTATATATATATTAGATATGATTATATCAAAATTATCATTAGGAGATAAATATGAAGTTATTAAAAATTGCTTTAGCAAGTTCGTTAATCTTAGGATTAAGTACAACTGCAGTATTTGCAGATGCGAATAAAGGTCAGAAATTATTTGTAAAAAAATACAAAAATGATTGTGGTTTTAGCGGAGATAAATTTGCAGCTAAACATTCTCAAGATGAATGGGAAGAAATAATGGAAGCGGGTAAATTCAAAGAAGAATTACTTAAAATTTGTCCAAATGTAAAAGAAGCAGATGTTAAAGATAAATATATCCAACATCTTTATGATTTCTCTTACAAATTTGCAAATGATTCAGGAAATGTTCCTTCTTGTTAATCTAACATTTATATACTCTAAAGGCTAATATCACATTGATATTAGCCTTTTTTTATTTGTCTCTTTTTTTATAACTATAAATATAAGTTTAACTTATGCATTATTAACCATCCATTAACTTTTTAAATCATATAATTTCAAATATAGTAACTATAAGGAAAACCTATGAAAAAAAGTATAATTTTACTCTCTACAATAGCTGCATTTACAACAACAAGTTTTGCAGAAGATATAAACAAACAAATGTATGAACAAATTCAATTATTGAAAAAACAAGTAGCTGCACTTGAAGCTAAAATGAATGAACAAAATTCAAAATCTGATGATAAGAGAATCACTAAAATTGAGAAAAAACTTGCAAAAGTTTCAAAGAAAGCTAATTTAGCAAAAGCACAAAGTGCTGGTGATAATCTAAAATGGAATGTTGACTTTAGAACACAAGTTGATAATATTCAATATAAATTAGGAAATGGAAAAAAACTTAGAAATGAAGCTGTTTTGTCAAATAGATTATGGTTGGGGATGAAGTATAAAGCTGATGAAAATTCGATTTTCTATGGAACACTTTCATACAATAAATTATACGGTGATAATTCAAGTGATGCACCAAATAATAGTACCTTTGACTGGGTGACAAACGAAGCAGCTACAAATGACAATGAAATAAAACTAAAAGAAGCATATTGGTTATATACAAATGATACATTCTTTGGAACAAATATACCATGGACTGTTTCGGTTGGACGTCGTCCTTCTACTGATGGATTAGGAATTAATTTAAGAGCAAATCAAAATAGAAAATCTGCCCTTTCACATACAGTAAATGTTGAATTTGATGGTGCCTCAGCAAAATTCAATTTAGATAAAGTAGGAGGACTTGATGGTTCATGGATTAAATTTTGCGTAGGACGTGGTTTAACTAACTCTAGATTAAGATTTTCTTCAGATGGACAACCTGATTATACTAAAGATTCAACTACACAAAATGTTGATATGGCGGGACTAATAGCTGTACCTTATGATGATGGACAATATTCAGTTCATATGAATTATGCTAAAGCATGGAATTTAATTGGAATGGAAGCAGGAATTCTAAATCCTCCATTTAGTGATTTTGGAAATATGGAGTTCTTTACAACTATGTTAAAAGTTGATGGAATAGGAGATGGTATATCAGACTGGTTAGATAATACTACAGTATTTGCTTCTTATGCACAATCTAAAACAAGCCCAGATGGTGGAAAGAAAATGATTGGTTCTAGTAAATCAGAAACTGGTCATTCAGTATGGATTGGAGCAAATGCACCTTGTCCAATTTTCCCCGACACAGCAAAAATTGGTATTGAATGGAACAAAGGTAGTAAGTTCTGGAGATCAATGACTTATGCAGAAGATACAATGGTCGGATCAAAAATAGCAACAAGAGGTCAAGCTTGGGAAGTTTATAGAACACAAAAACTAACTAAAGCACTTAGCTTTGGATTATCTTATGTTTATATAGATTATGATTATACAGGAAGTAATGGTTTCTTTGGAGACTATGGAGAACCTAAAAATATAGGTGCAACTGATGTTCAATCAGCACAAGATGTAAGTGCATATTTAAAATACAAATTCTAAAACAATAAAAAGAGATTTATCTCTTTTTATTTAAAAGAATAAGCATCTAAGTTATATACAACTTCCTCTGCTACTTCAAGCATTGAGATATTCAACTTTTTAAAATCTTCACTTTTTATTTTTACTAACAATTCATCATATACCTTGCCATAAGTATAAATAGTAAAAAATATATACTCTTTTGAACGTGATTCTTTATTTAATTCTTTAAACCAAAGGGCAAGTAATGAAAAATAAAGCATTGATGGATTAAAAGCTGTTTTATTCTCTAAAACTTTTGATATCTCTTTATTTATAAAGTTATATCCATCAAGTACAGCTTTAACTCTATAATGCTTTCTATTTTTAATATAATAATCACTTGAATGTGTTACATAATTTATTTGAGTAAGCATTTCATCACCGATTTTATTAAACTTTTCAATTAGTTCTTTATCTATTCCATTGATATCAATATCTTTTTTATCTTTATAAGAAATAATTAAATCTCTACAAAACAGCAATAAGCTTTCAGTTTTTATTTTGGATAAGTTTAAAATCATACTCAATTGTAACAAAAATTTATTAAATTAATAAATAAGTAATTTAGTTTAAGTCTCT
>NYWO01000013.1 GCA_002685075.1 Arcobacter sp. | reverse complement strand
TTATTCTCATTAAATTTTAATGAGAATAATACAAAATAGGGCGACAATGGAAGAATACACACTTTTAATAGATACTGAAGATGCAAAAGGTCTAGTATATAATATCTCAAAAGTACTTTTTGCAAATAACTTAAATATAGAACAAAATGCTGAATATGTTGATTCAGAAACTAACAAGTTTTTTATGAGAACAATTATCTCAGGAAAAATATCACAAAATATCTTACTTAAAGAACTAAAAGAAGTTTTACCTCAAAATGCAGAAATAAAACTAAATAAAAAAGCTAAGAAAGATGTAGTTATTTTGGCAACTAAAGAATCACATGTTTTAGGTGATTTACTAATTAGATATATTGATGGTGAGTTAAATGCAAATATCAAAGCAGTAATAGCAAACCATGAAGATCTAAGATCTTTAGTTGAAAACTTTGGGATTGAATTTACTTGTATTAGTGCTGATAATTTAAACAGAGAAGAGCATGAAGCAAAAGTAATTAAGAAAATAAATGAATATGAACCTGAACTTATAGTTTTAGCAAAATATATGAGAATTTTAACTCCTTCTTTTGTAGAAACTTTTCCTCAAAGAGTTTTAAATATTCACCACTCTTTTTTACCTGCATTTATAGGAGCAAATCCATATAAGCAAGCACATCAAAGAGGTGTTAAAATTATTGGTGCTACTGCTCATTTTGTTACAAATGATTTAGATGAAGGTCCAATTATTGCTCAAGATGTAGTAAGAATAGATCACTCATACTCTTGGCAAGAGATGAGAAAAGCTGGAAGAAATGTAGAAAAAATTGTATTATCAAATGCTTTTCAAATGTTACTTGATGACAAGGTTTTTGTACATGGAAATAAGACGGTGATTTTATAATGTTTAATCTTGTTTTATTAGAGCCACGAATGCCTGGAAATGTAGGAACTATTGGAAGATTAGCCTTTGCAATGGATTGTACATTACATCTAATTAAACCTTATGGTTTTGGAGATATTACAGAAAAAGAAGTAAGACGTGCAGGACTTGATTATTGGTTTGAATTAGATGTACGTGAGTATGAAAATATTGAAGATTTTTGGGAAAAAAATCCTTTCTCAAATAGACACTTTTTTGCAACTACAAAAACGAAAAGAAACTATTTTGAAGCATCTTATGAAGTAGGAGATTACTTCTATTTTGGACGTGAAGATGCTGGACTTCCTCAAAAAATCTTGGAAAAAAGAGAAGAAGGGTGTATTACAATTCCTATGACAAATGAAGCTAGAAGTTTAAATATCGCAAATTCTGTTTCAGTTGTAGCTTACGAAGCTTTAAGACAAAATTATAAAGATTTTAAGTAAAGAATTTATATGTTTAATATATTGGTTTTAGAAGATGATGAACTTTTTTCAAGTACTTTAGAAGACTTCTTAAGTGAAGAAGGTTTTTATGTAGACTTAGCCTACGATGGTGAGCAATGTCTTGATTTAAACTATGAAAAAAAATATGATTTATATATCTTTGATATAAATGTACCTAAAATAAATGGTTTAGATTTACTTAAACAGTTAAGAGGTGCAGGAGATTCAACCCCTTCTATTTTTCTAACATCATATAAAGACAAAGATACTTTACAACAAGGTTTTTTAAATGGTTGTGATGATTATTTAAGAAAGCCAGTTGACTTAGATGAACTGCTCTTAAGAATTAAAGCCTTATTAAAAAGAAATAAAAAACAGTTTGAAGTTGTAGTTTTGAATGAAACTTTAAGTTTTGATCCTCAATCAAAAAGAGTTTTAGAAAATGGAATTGATTTAAACCTATCTGTAAAAATTACTGATTTATTAGAACTATTTATTGAAAATAGAGGTTCTATTGTTACAAAAGATATGATTATATCAAAGCTATGGAATATAGATGAAGAGTACAGTGAAGGTTCTATTCGAGTATATATAAACCATATCAAAAAACTTCTAGGTAAAGATAGTATCAGAAATGTTAAAGGTATTGGATATAAAGTTGAATTCTAAAAAAAGAGATTTTCTAATCTCTATTTCGATAATATTTACTTTTACTCTAATTATAATACTTTATGTAAACTATGTACTCATAACACTTTTTGGTTTAAATCAAGAAAATTTTATTTATGTGATAATCCCTTTACTTCTTCTTGCTCTTATTATTTTTCTTAGTTTTACCTCAAGTATTTTAAAACCTTTATTTGAAAGTGATGATAACTTACAAAAGAATATAAAAGAGACAATTCATGAACTAAATATTCCTGTATCAACAATAAAGATGAATACTCAGCTTTTAGAAAAAAGCATTAGTGATGAAAAGAGTTTAAAAAGACTTTTACGAATAAAACAAGCTAGTAATAATCTTTTAAAATTATATGAAGATATGGAATATAATATCAAAAAAGAGATAGATAAAATAGAACTACAAGAGTGCTTTTTAGATGAAATAGTAACAAGCTCAATTATAAAATTTGATGATATTAAAAAAGACACTCTAATAAAAGCAACAATTCCAAATATAGCTTTATTAACTGATATTAATGGTTTTGAAAAAGTTATTGATAATCTTATTTCAAATGCAATTAAATATAATAGCAAAGAAAATCCTCTTGTAGATATTACTTATGAAAATAATATTTTATCTATATTTAACAAGGGACAAAAAATAGATACAAAAAATCTATTTATGATTTTTGATAGATATTATCAATCTGATTCTTCAAATCATGGTTTTGGAATAGGCTTAAATATTGTAAAAGAGTTTTGTGATAAAAATAAAATCATAATTAAAATAGATACAATAAATAATGGAAATATTTTTAAGCTTAATTTAGAAAATATTTTACTTAAATAGAATATAGATACTAAAAGGATTTATTATGCAAATAGAAGAAAATTTAGTCTTTGCTATAGCAATTATAATTTTTGCACTAGTTATTGTTATAAAAGGTGTTAGAATTGTTCCTCAATCAGATTTATATTTAGTTGAAAGATTGGGTAAATTTAATAGAGTACTTCATGGTGGATTTCACTTAATTATCCCAGTTGTTGATTCTATAAGAGCTGTTTTAACTTCAAGAGAACAATTAGTTGATATTGAAAAACAATCAGTAATTACAAAAGATAATGTAAATATTTCTATTGATGGGATTGTATTTTGTAAAGTTGATGATGCAAAAGAAGCTACTTATAATGTAGTAGATTTTAAAAATGCAATTGCAAATCTTGCAATGACTACACTTAGATCAGAAATAGGTGGAATGGATTTAGATGATACATTATCTAATCGTGAAACGCTAAATGCTAAACTTCAAAATGAATTAGGAAGTGCAGCAGCAAACTGGGGTATTAAAGTAACTCGTGTTGAAATATCTGATATTTCAGTACCTACAGAAATCGAACGAGCTATGAATATGCAAATGGAAGCGGAACGAGAAAAAAGAGCTATTGAAACAAAAGCACGAGCTGATAAAGAAGCAGTTATCTTACAAGCAGAAGGTTTCAAACAAGAACAATTTTTAAAAGCAGAAGCAATCGAGCGAATGGCAGATGCAAAAAGATATGAGCAAGAACAAACAGCAGCTGGACAGAAAGAGGCTATGAAATTAATTAATGAATCAATGGAACAAAATGAAAATGCAGCAGAGTTCTTACTTGCAAAAGATAGAGTAGCCGCTTTTAAAGCGCTTGCTGAAAGTTCATCAACTGATAAAATGATTTTACCTTACGAAGTAGCTCAAATGGTTGGAAGTACAAGTGTTTTAGGTGATGCTTTTTTCAAAGGTGCTAGTAACGAGAGTAAAAATAATGCTTAGTGTCATAGATCCTTATATCTTATTAGGAATTGGTGTTGTTTTGATTGCTTTTGAAGCAATAATTACATCATTTATTTTAATTTGGTTTGGAATAGGTTTTGTTTTAACTGCCTTCATTTCTTATCTATATCCTTTTGAAGATGGAATTTGGCAGTTAGCTATTGCTTCATTTATCTCAATTTTATTACTTTTGTTATTGAGAAAAAGAACTTTTAAAAAGTTTCTTAGTTCAAATGAAAAGATTACAGATAACTTTTTAAATGTAAAAGGAATAGGGCAAATAAAAAATGAAAAAGTTTTTTATAAAGGAACTTACTGGGAAATTGATGGTCAAGTTGATGAGTCAATTTTTAATGAAGGTGAGAAAGTAGTTGTAACTAAGACTTTTAAAAATTTTGCAACAATTGAAAAAAAGAATTAAAACAATAGGATAAATAAGTGGATATAGAAGTATTAAAGAATTTAGTTGATTATGGTGTAATTGCATTGTTAGTTTTTATGAGTTTTCTTTCAGTTTGGTTTTTTATTGAAAGATTATTCTTTTACAAAAGAGTTGATGTAAAAACTTTTAAAAATAAAAAGTCTTTAGATATAGCTCTTACAAAACATTTAACTATTATTGGTACTATTGCTTCTAATTCACCTTATATTGGTTTATTAGGTACTGTACTTGCTATTATGCTTACATTTTTTACAATGGGAAATGGTGATATTGAAGCTGCAAAGATTATGAGTTCACTTGCCCTTGCATTAAAAGCAACAGCTGCTGGTTTAGTAGTTGCTATTATATCTCAGATTTTTTATAATATTTTGGGAAGATATGCTGAAGTTTTAGAGAGTGATTATGAAACTGAAGAAGTTTGAATCAATAAATGTAATACCTTTTATTGATGTATTATTAGTTTTACTTACGATTGTTTTACTAACTTCAACTTTTATCTCAAAAGGTATTATTCCTGTATCACTTCCAAGTGCAAATAATGCAGATGATATAAAAGTTAAAAAAGAAGTAGTCATTACTATAAAAAAAGACAATACTTTACATGTGACTAAAGATATAAAAGGTCTTCAAAATATTCAAGAGCATATTCTAACTTTACCAAAAGATACTCCTATTCATATAAAAAGTGATAAGAATTCTAAATTTGAGACTTTTGTAAATATACTAGATATGTTAAAAAAACATGAATATTCAAATATTTCTATAGTTACTAAAAAATGACGCGATATCTAAACTCTTTTCTAATTACACTTGTTTTATACGCAGGTGTAATTTTTGCTTTATTTGTCATTTTTGCTGATGAAAAGATTATATTAAAAAAAGAAAAGCCACGTACTCAAACAATTTCTTTAAAACATATTGAACTTTTTCCTGCACCAAAACCAGAGAAAAAACTTGAAAAAAAACTTGAAAAAAAACCTGAGAAAAAAGTAGAAAAAACTGTTGAAAAGAAACTTGTAGAGAAAGTTCAAAAGAAAATCAAAAAACCAAAAGTGATTAAAAAATCTATTGTTAAAAAGAAAGAGCCTAAAAAAATAGTCAAGAAAAAGCTAATTAAAAAACCTGAAAAGAAAAAAGTAGTAAAGAAGTCTATAGAAGAAAAAAAGAATAAAATAAAAAAAGTGGTAACAGAAGTACAAAAAGAAATTAAAAAAGAACCTATAAAACAAAGTAGACCTAAAGAAATAAAAAAAGATATTCAAAAAGAGTATTTATCAAAACACTTAAGTATGATAAGAGCTTATATAAAGAAAAATGTACATTATCCAAAAAGTGCAAAAAGACTAAAAATTCAAGGAATTGTAACTGTTAAATTTACTTTACGAAGTAGTGGAGTAGTTGATAATATAGTAATTATAAATGGTCATAGTAGATTAAAAAAATCTACTATAAATGCAGTAAAAGATGCAGCATCTTCTTTCCCTAAAATAAAAAAAGATATTACAATTCAATTACCTATTGAATATAAACTTATTTAATTAGAGTGCTTAAACTTTTCATAAATTCTGTTTTCTAGTTCTTCTACAGTTTCAATTGCATCTTTTTCATGGTTTGAAAATCCCCAATTGACTAAAACTGAATCAACACCAGCTTTAGTTGCTGCAATGATATCTTTGTGAGAATCTCCAATAAGTTGTGCATTTGTATTTTCTACAGAGTATTTATTTAATATTTTGTTTACCATTTCAGGATGCGGTTTAGGGTTTTTAACGCTGTCATAACCTAAAATAGTAGAAAAATGTTCTCCAATACCAACATGGTCTAACATCTTTTTTGCATATACTGAGTTTGCATTTGTTGCAACGGCAAGTCTAAAATCACCTTTTAAATCAGAAATTAACTCAGAAATTCCATCATATAAAACTAAATCTGTTAAGCAATGTTCATTATAATACTCTTCAAAAAGTCTTGTTTGTTCTTGTGTAAACTCTTTTGTACCATAAAAAAACTCTGCAGAATTTAAGTGTGGTTCGTTTACCTTTTCTAAAATATAATCTTTTTCTAGTCTGTCAAACCCTAGATTCTCTCTTACATAATTTATTGTATTAGTAATTGCAAAACCACTATCTATTAAAGTCCCATCCATATCAAACATAATTAAACGCATATATTATTATCCTAATGTATTTATATTTGCGTATTATAAGATTAAAAATATAAAGTAAGATTAAATCTTATAATAAAAAAAATATATAGGACAAATTCTATCTTCATTTAACACTTATTTAACAAATAATTGTTATACTTCAAAACAATTTAGGATATTACAAAATTAATCCTCCTACTAACCTGATTATATACAAGATTAGTATCCTATATACTATTATAATAAATTTGAATGCGGCTTCACAAATCTTTGTGAAGCTTTTTTTTTGTATAATATTGACCTTGGAGTTTAACAAATGAAAAAAATCTTACCCTTCTTAACAATTTTAATAATAATCGCTGTAATAGTTATAATATTCTTATCAATGTCTAACAAAAAACAAATGGTAGTTATTCACGAAGGAAATCATACCCATAAACCAGTTGATATTAAACATAATCATTTTCAAGATACTCAATGCGGGATGACAATTACTGAAGATCATAACTCAGCACAAGCTGTATCACCTGATGGAAGAACATGGTTTTTTGATGATGTTGGATGTTTAGTTTTATGGTACAACAATATAAAGTTTAAAGAAAAAGCTACTTTATGGGTTTTCTCAAATGATACAAAAAAATATATAAATGCAAGAGACGCTTGGTATAGTAAGATAGATAGTACTCCTATGGGATATGGTTTTGGTGCATATAAAGAAAAGAAAGAAAACTTTATTAGTTTTGATGAAGTTGTTTTAAAAATGATTAGAGGTGAAAACCTTACTAATCCATATATTAGAAAAGAATTAGTTGGAAAATAATGGAAACTATTAGTATAGTAACAATAATAACAATTGCCTTTTTAGGTTCTTTTGGACACTGTGTTGGAATGTGTGGTGGTATTGTAATTGCATATTCAAGTACAAAGATTAAAAACTCTTGGTCAAAGAAACTACAAGCAACTGCTCATTTACTTTATTCATCTGGAAGAATTACAACATATACAATTTTAGGTGCTTTATTTGGTTTAGTTGGTGGTGTTGTTACTTTTGATAATCTTACAAGTGGTATATTACTTTTAGTAACTGGTTCGATGATGGTTTTAGTTGGATTATCTTTAATGGGAAAAATAAAATTTCTTACAACAATAGAACATTCATGTTCAAAGTCACCACTTTATCAAAGTACGTTTAAATCACTTATAGGTTCTGATTCTTTAATGAGTTTTTATTTATTAGGAATGTTAAATGGACTTTTACCTTGTGGTTTTGTTTATGTATTTGCAATAACAGCTGCAAGTACAGGAAGTCCTATTTGGGGAGCATTCGTAATGTTTATCTTTGGACTTAGTACAATTCCTGCACTTTTCTCACTTGGTTTTTTTATAGGTTTATTTAAAAAAACAAATTTAAGAGATATCTTTATTAAATTAGCTTCTTACTTAGTAATTGGTTTTGGTATTTATATAGCTTATTTAGGTTACGAATACTTAACTGATCCTACGAAAAGCATCTTAAGCTGTCATATTTAAAACTATTGATTCAATAGTTTTATCTACTTTTATATATAATCCCACAATTATTACAATAAAACTTTTTAAAGGAGGAATACATGATTAGTAAATCAAGAAAATATTTTACTATATTTGGTCTATTAGCAGCTACTGTTGATAAAAAAATGCAATCTTTTAACTGCATGATTGATGCTATTTTACATAGTAGTTTACCAAGAATATTAAAAATATTATTAGCAAAAGAATTAAAACCCATAAACTTAGATTCAACAAATAAAATATAAAAAATCAGGAACATAAAAAATGAATAAAAAAATATCTACAAGCTTGGTTGCAAGCTTACTTCTATCAACAAATATCTACGCAAATGACACAGTCCAATTAGATGAAATCACAGTTACAAGTGCTACAAAATCAACTCAATCAATCAAAGATGTTACATCAAATATAGATGTTATTACTAAAGAAGAACTTGAAGAAAGAAACTTTACAACTGTTTCTGAAGCTTTAAATACAGTGGCAGGTATTAATGTAATAAGTAATGGTGGAATAGGTCAATCAGATTCTCTCTATATTCGTGGTATATCAGCTACTCGAATTTTAGTATTAATAGATGGTATTAAATATAACGAACCTGCTTCGACAAGTGGAGCTCCCTTAGCTCAGCTACTAATAGATGATATAGAACAAATTGAAGTTGTAAAAGGTGCTCAGTCTGGAATTTGGGGAGCAGATGCTAGTGGTGGAGTTATTAATATCATTACTTCAAAAGCTAAAAGTGGTTTTCATGGAAATGCTGGAGTAGAATTTGGTAGCTTTAATACAAAAAAATACTCAACTGTACTATCTAATAAAACGGAGAAGGGTTTTATAAAAGTTAATGCAAACAGATTTAAAACTGATGGATTTAGTGCCTTTGAAGCTAAAAAGAGCTCTTCTGATTATGGACAAAGAGGAGATGATTTAGGCTATGAAAGGGATGGTTATACTAACAATACGTATAATATTCAAGCTGGATTATATTTAACTGCAAATGATGAAGTTAATGTTTCATATAAAAAAATTGATGCAGAATATGATTATGACAGTACTAGTTCTGATGTTTTAACAAATAAAACAAAAATAGATCATTATTTTAAATCTGCAAATTATATTCATAAGAATGATAATTTTGAAATAAAGCTGAATGCTCAACAATCAAGATTTGACAGAACACAAGGTTCTAGTAATTTCTTAAGTATAGCAAATGAGTTTTCAATTGAAAGTAAAATTGACTATGCCGATAATTCATTTTTAACATTAGGTTTAAATAAACAAAACTTTGAACACATTAGTAACGGGATTAAATATAATACTAAAGCAGTATTTATTTCTAATTCAAATAGATTAGGTAAGTTAATTTTTGCCCAAACTTTAAGATATGATAATAATAGTAAGTTTGATGAAAAACTAACAGGAAAACTTGGTTTAAGATATAATATATCTAAAAAATTAAGTATTTCATCAAATTATGGAACAGCATATAACACTCCATTATTAAGTAATTTAGCATATACTCCAACATTAACTCCAGAAACTACAAAGTCATTTGATTTAAATGTTGAATATGGTGGATTTAAAGCAACGTATTTTAAAAGTAAAATTAAGGATATGATTGATTTTTCCTTTTCTCCAAGTTTTCACTATTTTAATTCAGAGGGAGAATCAAAAATAGATGGGTATGAATTATCATATAAAAAAGATATAATTAAAGATACGTTATTAACTTTAAATTATACACATTTAAGTGCAGTAAATGATGATGGAAAAGATTTAAAAAGACGAGCTAAAAGACAACTTGGCTTTGGGATTGATTATTATGGCTTTGATAAACTACACTTAAATGCTAATGGTTCATATATTGGAACTAGATATAATAGTGATGATAAAGGTGGGGCAAGTACTGGAAATTATACACTTTGGAATGCCGTGGCAAACTATAAAATTAATAAAACATTCTCTACATATTTGAAAGTTGATAATTTATTTAATAAATACTATCAAACAATTGATGGTTATGCAACAGCAGAACGAAGTGCTTATGTTGGATTAAAGGCAACATTCTAATATGAAAAAACTTATATTTTTACTTTTTATTTTTTGTTTAAATTTATTGGGGGAGAGCAAAATAGTGACTCTTACTCCTTCCATAAATGAAATTGTTTATGCTCTTGGTATGGGAAATAGTGTAGTAGCTAATACTAAATATTGTGATTTTCCAGAAGAATCTAAAAGTGTAAAAAAAGTTGGTGGATATTCTAATATATCTTTAGAAAAGATTATACAATCAAAACCTACTGTTGTAATTGCTCAAAATTATGATGAGAAAACACTACGAAATTTAAAGAGTTTAAATATAAAAACTTTAGTATTCAAAACAGATACTATTGATGCTATTAAAAATACAATTAGAACTTTAGGAGAGTATTTCCAAAAAGAAGAAAAAGCAAATGAGTTAATATCAAATATTAACTCTTCTTTATTTTCTTTAAAAGGAATTATTTCAAACAAAAAAGTTTTACTAGTAATTGGACCACGAAAGAATTTAAACAATCAGATTTATATTACAGGTAATTATCTCTATTTTGAAGATATCATAAAAGCTTCAGGAAATAAAAATGCCTTTTTTTCGACTAGTAAAAATCAACCAGTAGTAAATAGTGAAAAAATTATCAATATGAATCCTGATATAATAGTGCTTTTATCTCCATTCTTAGATGGAAAAATGAAAGAACAACAAGAGCTTTTAAAAAACTGGAATGACTTACCCGTAAATGCAGCAACTAAAAAAAATATTTATATTGTAGATAAGTTATATGCAGGGATTCCAAGTCAAAGAGTAGTTTATTTTATGAAAGATTTTAAAAAGATATTAGAAAATGTTAGAAATAAATAAATACAATAGCGATATATTGCATGATATTACTTTCTCTTTAGAAGAGGATGAAAACTTAATAATATTAGGTGAAAATGGAGCGGGGAAGTCTACTCTTGCAAAAGTTTTATCTAATTTAATAGAAAATGGCAATGTAAAACTATTTGATGAATATTTACATAATTTAAGTGATAAAAAAAGAGCTGAATATATAAACTACATACCTCCAAAATTATCAATATTTGATGAGTACATAACTTTACGAGAATTTTTTGAATTAGCATGTATTGATCAAGTTGATAATAAAAAAATAGATGAATTAATAGATATTTTAAATCTTAAAAAGCTAGAAAAAAAATACTGTAAAGCCTTTAGTTCTGGTGAAAAACAACTTCTTCTTTTAGGTTCAAGTATTTTACATGATGCAAAAATCACTATTTTTGATGAATTAACTGCAAATTTAGATATTACAAGATTAAAAGAGGTTTTTGATATTTTCAATTCTGATTTTATAAAACAAAAAATTATAATTACTCATAATCTTGATTTAGCTTATGCTTTAAAATTTAAAGTGTTATATATGAGAGATGGAAAAATAGAATTTTTTGGTAAACATGAAGAATTCTTTTGTAATGAAAATCTTAAAAAGTTTTATAACGATTCTATTTCAAAAGTAAATGAACACTTGGTGGTAAACTTATGAAACTAGGTTTATATATATTTTCTGCAATTATTTTAATAATATCACCTTTTTTAGGTGAGATTAGCTTAAATTTAAATGAACTATTTGATTCTTCAACTATCACATATAAAGTGTTTTGGGAGCTTAGAGTTTCAAGAGTTTTATTAGCTTTTTTTGTTGGTGGAATTTTGGCATTAAGTGGTTTGATATTTCAAATCATATTTAAAAATGCACTTATAACTCCTTATACATTAGGAATTGCAAGTGGAACTACTTTGTTTACTGCTATTTCTATAGTATTTTTTCCTGCTATGATTTTATCTGTATCTTCTGCAATTGGTTCACTTGTTACTATTACAATTCTATATTATATTTCAAAAAATATAAATAAAAATACCATAGCAGTTTCTACAAACTCAATACTTCTAATAGGTATTGCTTTATCTTATTTTTACTCATCTGCTTTGATGTTAGTGTTTTATATGAGTAATTTAGAGCAAAATTACTCAATTGTAAGATTTACACTTGGAAGCCTAGATACTGTTGGTTTTACTAGCTCTTTTGTGATTTTTGTAATGGCAGCTATTATGTATCTAACTATTTATACAAATAGAGCAAAGATAAAACTTCTGCTAATCTCAAATGACACTGCCTTTTTAAAAGGTTTAAATGTACACAAACTAAATCTTCTTTTACTTATAGTTATTTCTATTTGTGTTGGTGTTAGTATTAGTTTTGTAGGACCCATTGGTTTTATCGGGCTTGTAGTTCCACATATTATAAAACTTATTTATAAAAAAAGTGCAGACCAGTTAATCTTTCCCGTGTTTTTTTATGGGGGTATATTTTTAGTTATGTCTGATTTAATATCGAGAAATTTAAACACTGCTTCAAGTCTTCCTATTGGTGTTGTTACTGCTTTTATAGGTGCTCCATTTTTTGTATACTTATTAATTAAAAGAAATAAAAAGGACTAACATTAAAGCTTTATGTATTAGTGCAACTGCATCAAATCAAGGTAAAACTATTTTAACAACAGCTTTACTTTATCATTATAAGAAGTCTGTTCGTCCTTTTAAAATTGGTCCTGATTTTATAGATCCATTATTTCATCAAAAAGTATGTAATACTGCTAGTGTAAATTTGGATACTTGTATTATGAATAAATCTCAAGTTAAATGGATGTTTAATAAATATAGTGATAAAAATATTTCTATTCTTGAGGGTGTTATGGGCTTTTATGATGGAATGGATAAAGGCTCATCAGCTTATGATGTAACAAAGCTTTTAAATATACCAACAGTTCTTATTTTAGATGCAAGTGGCTCTTATATAACTCTTAGTGCTATTATAAAAGGTTTAAAAGAATACCAAGAAGGCAATACTGTAAAAGCAGTTGTTTTCAATCATGTGTCATCTTCTATGCATTTTGAATTGATTAGAAAACAAGTAGAAAAAGATTTTGATGATATTGTAGTTTTAGGCTGGATACAAAATAAACTAAAAACTTTAGATTCAATACATTTAGGACTTGATTTAGATGATAATGACAAAGATAAATTAGAAGATATCTCTAAAGAAGTTCTTAGAAATATTGATTTAGAAAAGTTAGATAAAATTGCTTCTTTTGATTATAAATATATAGAAGAGTACCCTTTTGAAAAAGTAGAAAAATATGATAAACATATAGCAGTGGTAAATGATGATAACTTTGCTTTTCTTTATCATGATAATCTTGAGTTCTTAAAGCAGAGTTTTTCTAAAGTCACGATTGTAAATAGTATTAAAAATGAAGTAATACCAAGTGATTGTGATATTGTCTTTATTTGTGGGGGTTATATAGAAACACAAAAAGCTTATGACAAATTTAAAAACTCAAATGATTTTAAAGACTCACTTATAGAACATACAAAAACTAAAGCTGTTTATGGCGAGTGTGCTGGACTTATTTTGCTTGGCCAAAAAGTTGATGATAAACAGATGTTAGGACTTTTACCTTTAGATTTTGAGCTAACAAATAGACCAAATAGACTAGGTTACTATGATAATGACTTAGGAATAAGTGGACATGCTTTTCACTATACAAAGATTTTAAATGATATTAAAGGGGAGTATACTTTATATAAAAAGAAAAATGAACGTGAAGTCTATGCTGCTTTTAAAGATGATAATATTTTTGGAACATATCTACATACTATGTTTAGAAATAATTTTAATAAAATAAAAGTTTATTTCAATCTCTAAATATTATAATAAAAACTTATATATCTTAAAACTAATTTTAATAATAATAAGCTATAATTATACTCATAATTAGAAAAATTTGTTTAACTGTACTTTTAGTTTTTTTGGTAAATGTGCGTAAACCATACTTCTTTTAGCAATAAAAGTTTCACTTTCATAGATTTCAGTATCGATTGAAAGTGTTTGAGTCTTAAAGTTTATTAGTTTTATTATCTGACCTTTTTCTTCAAAAGATAAGTTCATTTTTTTTAAATCTACTAAAGCTGGTTTCTTTTTTGCCATATTTGACCTTTTTTCTAATTATAATAAATTAATTATAAAGAGGATGTAATAAATGGAAAATAAAGAGAGTATTAAATCAATACCTTCAAATAGATTACAGTTTTTCCCTGTAATGATGTTTGCAATAGTTATGGGGTTATCAGGTTTATCAATAGTATTTAAAAAGTTAAGTGAAGTTTTGTATTTCCCTTCAATTATAGCAACTTTATTTGGATTAGCTTCAACAATTGTATTTCTTATAATTTTATATACGTACCTTTCAAAAATATTAAAACATAAAGAAGAAGTAAAAAAAGAGATAGTTCATCCAATTAGAGTTAATTTTTTTGCAGCTATTTCAATTTCAACATTATTATTATCAATTTTTTATAAGCATACTTTAGATGATTTATCTCAAATATTTTTTATCATAGGTGCAGGTTTACATATATTTTTTACTTTTTATACTATTAAGTTTTGGATAAATAATAATCTTGAAATGCAACACTCAAATCCTGCATGGTTTATTCCAATTGTTGGTAACTTAATCGTTCCAATTGCTGGAAAAGGTTTTGTTGATGATAGTATTTTATATTTTTATTTTTCAATAGGTATTTTCTTTTGGATTATTCTTTTTTCAATTATCTTAAATAGAATAATTTTTCATAAACAGTTTGCTCCAAAATTTATGCCAACACTATTTATATTAATAGCACCACCTGCAATAGGGTTTCTTTCATATATAACTTTAATAGAAAAGCTTGATTTTTTTGCACATGTTTTATATAGTTTAGGATTGTTTTTCACAATACTCGTATTTATCATGTACAAAAATTATATAAATATAAAATTCTTTATATCATGGTGGGCATTTACCTTCCCAATGGCTTCAATATCACTTGCTACAATTTTAATGTATCAATTAACATCTCTTTGGTTTTATGGATTATTATCTTATATTTTTATGATAATAACTACATTAATTGTATTTTTAGTAGCTAGAGAAACTCTTTCTCATATGGCTAAAAAAGAAATATGTATCATGGAATAATGTTTAATCTATCTATGTTTATATAATGGATATAATCTCATATTAAATATTATTAAGGATATATTATGGATTTTAGATATATAGGAAATAGTGGGCTTAGAGTTTCTTCTATTTGTATGGGTACGATGACTTTTGGTTCTAGTACATCAAAAAAAGAAGCTTTTAAGATTTTAGATAAAGCATATGATAATGGAATAAATTTTTATGATACAGCAGAGTTATATCCCGTACCACCAAAGAAATCAACAGCTGGTGATACTGAAGAGATTGTAGGAGAATGGCTAAAAACAAAAGAAAGAGATTCCATTATCTTAGCTTCAAAAGTATCTGGCGCAGCTGCTGGTTGGTTTGTTCCACCTCAAAGACATGGACTTACAGCAATTGATTCTTTTCATATTAAAAAAGCAATTGAAGGAAGTCTAAAAAGATTAGATACTGATTATATCGACCTTTATCAAATGCATTGGCCAGACCCAATTGTACCTATTGAAGAAAGTTTAAGAGCTTTTGATGATTTAGTAAAAGAGGGTAAAGTAAGATATATTGGATCTTCAAATGATTCTGCTTATGGGCTTACAAAAGCAAATGAAACTTCAAAAAATAAAAACTTAACAAGATTTCAATCAATTCAAAATAACTTTTCATTATTAAATCCTAGATTTTTAGATGAGTTAGCAACTGTATGTAGAAAAGAAAATATATCGCTACTTCCTTACTCACCAATTGCAGGTGGAGTATTGTCAGGAAAATATAACAACAACTTCTATCCTGAAGATTCAAGATTTGCAGCTTATATAAATAATCCAAATCCAAGAGTTCAAGCACAAGCTACTAGATTTGTAAATGATAAGACAATAGAAGTTACAAATAAATATGTACTATTAGCTAAAGAGTATGGTATTTCATCTGTTACTTTAGCTGTTGCATATTCTAAGCATTTTGATTTTGTAGCTTCTACAATTATTGGAGCTAGAGAATTAAGTCAAGTAGATGAGTCTTTAAAAGCATTTAATTTTAAAATTGATGATGAGTTAATGAAAAAAATTGAAGCAATTCAAAATGAGATTCTTTACCCTATGGGATAATAAAATATAATTAAATAAAATCAACTATAAGTTACTACTACAAATCCCTTTAAAATGGGATTTTTAGCTAAAATTTAACTATAACTAGTTATAACTTTATATAATCATATACCTTTAGATTGTGTACTTTTATTGTGTTTTTATAGTAATTTGTGTACTATTTATGTGTACTAAATGGAGGTATATTTTGAAGTTCAATTTACCAAGAACATACACAGCTGGTCTAACGTATATAGATGATGGACAAATTACTAAATCAAATTTAAAAGATGGTGAAATAGTAAAAACAAATATCCCTTTTAAAAAGCCATATAAAATACAAGTAAGAATATCAAAAATGGTTGATGGGAAAAGACTTCAAAAGAAAAAAGTATTAACATTTCCTCCAGATACAAAAATACTTAATGCAATCAAAGAGTGTAATAAACTTTATGAAAATATGATGAATAGTTATCATATTGAGAACATTACTTCTTCAAAAAATGAACAATATTCTGAAGATATAAAACTTCTAATAGTAATGGAAAAGTTTGTTGAATATAGAAAATTAGAGTACGAATCAAGAGCAGATAAAAATGAGTTTGATGAGAAGTATTTTTGGATGTATTCAAATAGATGGATAAAACCTATTTATGATAAATCTATCGGTTCAATTGATAGAGAAGATATTTTAAGATTAGTAAATAAAGTTAAAAGAGCAGGGAGAAGTGAAAGTTATAGTAGAAAAGTTTATCAGATACTTAACCCTATATATAATTTCTTTAATTTAAAAGCTAGTAAATTTGGAGTTCAATTAGTATCCCCAGCAACTCAAATATCCCTGCCACCTCTTAATAATGAAAGAGGCATTGATTTATCTATAAAAGAAATAGAAAAGTTGTTTAAGGAATTAAGAGATTTTAAGTTACCAGTTGTAAGTCAAATATTTATGTTTTTAATGCATGGTAGAAGAAGAAATGAAGTATTAACCTTAGAGTGGACAGACATTGATTTTAAAAACAATACTTATATCATTAGATCAATGAATAATAAAGCAAGAGTAGATATGACATATCATTTAAGTACTAGACTAAAAGAATCCTTAACTAATCTTGGAATTAAGAAAAAAGGTTATGTATTTAAAAAGACACGTAATCCAAATCTTCCTTATTCTTACGAAGCACTTAATCATTACTGGAAAACGAAAGAGTATAAATATGCTAATAGAAAAGGAAATCCAAGTAAATATGTAAAACCTATTACAATGCACCAATTACGAAATGCAATTGCAACATATCTAAAAAATGAAATGAGTGTAAGCAATGATATAGTAGGACAACTGTTAGGACATAAACAAAATAAAACTGTAACAGAAAGATATGGAAAAATAAATTATTATACAACAGGTAAATATATAGATCAAATGCTAGATAGAATGTTTGATGAAAGAAGTATTGAAGAAGTTAATGATAAGTTTGAAGCATTAAGAGTATTATTCCCTAATCAAAGTAAAGAGAGGATTCATGATGCTTTAAGGATACTTGAAAAGTAAAACCATGGATACTTTTTGTTTCTAGCCTTTTGATATCAGAGTAAGAAGAGTATTTATGTTTTCATATCAGATTGATGATAGAGAATTACAAGATAAAAGAGAATGGTAAATATTTATCTAAAGCTGTTTATAGCATTTTAGGTGTTAATCTTACTGATTTAAACAATCGTTGTGTTAAAGATATATTTATTGCTTCAGTTGATAGGATTAAAGGTTTTCCAGAATCTATCAATTCTATATTTCCAAAAATAAAGGTGCAACTTTGTATTGTTCATCAAATAAGAAACTCCATTAGATATGTAGCCTATAAAAACCAAAAAGAGTTTATGAAAGATTTGAAACTTTTCTATCCAGTTATCTCCAAAGAAGCTGCTGAAATGGAACTTGACAACATTGAATCTAAATGGTAAAAAGTATCCTATTGTAATTAAGTCGTGGAGGAACAAGTGGGAACATCTATTTGCATATTTTAAATATCATGAAGAGATTAGACGTATCATTTACACCACCAATATTATTGAATCAGTCCATAGACAGTTTTGAAAGCTTAATAAAACCAAAGGAGCTTTTCTAGATGATAATAGGTTGCTTAAGCTTCTCTTTATGGGTATTCAGAACTCTTCTAAAAAATGGACTATGCCTATTAGGAATTTGTCTTTAACAATTCCACAGTTAGCAATATTATTTGAAGGTAGACTAGATGAATCTTTAAACTTATGAGTTAAAAAGTGATTTTTGTTGTTCAAAAAGTCCTAAGGGTTTAAGAGAATCTATAAATACTATTTCTTGAACAGTTTTTGGAATAAATCATATCTCTAAATAAAGATTATAGAGCCAATATGTAAGATTTTCTAATTTTGTTCCAAAATTTAGAATATTTGGAAATTTTACATCCTATCTCTTGTTGACAGATTAATTCTTCAATTAGAAAAATTGAGTTTATTAGAAGGTTACTTTCAAAAAATTTTAAATTGTTTCTCGAAATTTAAACAATATAGATTAATGTAATATGGTTTATCTGATATTGCATTGAAGCTCTTTGGTAAATTTATAATATAGTTTTCCACAAAACTAATAGCTTCTTCTGAGCTTTTATATTTTAATATTCTATTTACTCTTTGTTCTTCTTTTGATATATCACAATTAGATTTATCAAACTTTATGAAAGGGATAAAATTCAACCTTGTAAACTCATCTTTTGAAATAAATTTAAAGCTATTTGACAAGTAATATTTTTCAGTTTTTATAGTGATGATAAAAATTGTATTTGGAGTGATGATATTATTTTCATCTTCAATAGTTTTTATAATCTCTACAACTTTTTCAATATCTTCCAAATTTTCGATTTTATTTTGGACTTTACTAATATACTCATTTCTTAATGCTTCTTTTCCAAGAGCATTAAAAAAACCATTATTTGCAGTATCAACTTTATTGCCTAAGTATTTTATCTCAATTTTAGTCATTTTTATCCTTTTATATTATTTCACTTTTATTATCTTCAATAAGCTGTATAGCTTTTTTAATTTCTTTTGTAAATTCTGTTAGATAAAAACTAAATTTTTCATTATCAAAAAGTTCAAAAGTTGGTTCGCTTACATCTTTTGCATAAAAATAAAGTTCAGGATCATCTATACATTTTCTTGAATAACTATAATTATTCTCTTTTAATAAGCCCTCTAAAACTTTATTATTTTTATATGCTCCTCTTTGACCAATTAAATTTATTTCAAGATACATATAATCATTGTCTCTTTGATAAAGTTCTATTTTAAAAACATGTTTTTTATATTTAATATCAATAAATAACCCAAAACTTGAATAATGATTATGATGTCTTTTTTCAACAATCTCAGCAATTTTGTCATCATAAATCATATCATATATATAGTCATCTTCTTTATCTGAAAATAAATCAATTTTTAAACTATTGTTATCTTTATTTACCTTTTTATTAATTGTCATTTTATTTACACGATTATATAACTCATTCCAAAAGTCTACTTCTTTTTTAGCCCAAAGTCTTGTATAGTTATGAGTCATTGCATGTAATGTTTCAATATCATTTTTATCTTTAATTAACTCGTCCATCTTATTATTAATCTCCTCTGGTAATTGTCCTGTAATCCTATGAATAATTTCTTGGTATTGTTTAATACTCTCTTGGAGTTTCATTATATTAGTTTTTTTAATGCACTCTGAGAGCCACCAGTCAATATCAAGGCTAAAAGATAACAAACTAATATCATCTTTGTTTAATGAACCTAAGCTTGAATTACTTGGCATATCTCCAAATTTAGTCAAATAAAATAGCTTTATTTCTTTTTTCTGCTTATATTTTGTATTTCTTCGGTTAAGTTCTTTCATATAATCACTTAACTGTTTGTCTTGATCTCCAGCATCAATTTTCATTTCAATACCAATTAAATATTTAGCTGTTTCAATTGTAAAATCAATTCGTCTATTAACATCTGTTAAGTCTTCTCTATTTACAATATTCTTATTATTATTAATATCATCTAAATCTAATTCTAAGGCTTCTGTAATAAATAATTTAAAAAATTTATTCCCTTGAGCATGACTACCATAAGGATTAATTAATTCATAGATAAACTTTGAATGCAAGTTAACTTCATCATTTGTTTTTCTAAGTAAGGAACAGATATTAAAGTTTCCACCTTCCTTAGCCTGTTCCTTTTTATATAAACTGAAAATTTTATTGAACTTATTTAGCATTGTTCTTTGTTTGCGAATGCTCACGGACATAAAATAAAACCTTTTTGCCTTATTTTAGCAAAATAATAAAAAATCAATCTTATTTATTAGCATATATCCCTTTAAATATCTGCAATGGAGTCATACTTCGCTCCTATATTTTTCCGTTTTTATTTTCTGTAACCTTTGCATAAATCACTTCTGATCTATCATCAAGGTTGATAAGCCATTGAACAGTGCAATCCATCTTATTGATTTCACAAGTAAATTCTACTATTTGCTTTTTATTACTTGTCTCAAACTCAGTCCATTTTTTATCTTTACAGTTTTCCCAATTATCAAATGCTTGTCCAACTGTTATAGATTTATCAAACTTCATAATACTTTTCTATACTATGGAGTGTTAACCTAAATTCATACTCAGAATTAAAAGATTCTGAGATAAAACGACAAGTTCAACAACCTGTAGAGACTGTGAAAGAACTAAGCATATAGAAGTAAAAGAATGAAGATAAAGAAAGATTTTTCAATATTCAGATGTATAAACACATTTTTTGACGAAATAAAGCTTTAAAAAAGTGTAGAACTGCAATGTACTCTACTATTTCTTGTTTTATATCCTC
>NYWO01000012.1 GCA_002685075.1 Arcobacter sp. | reverse complement strand
TTTTTTCTGTGCCATCTCTCTTCCTTAATAGGTTTTATTTTATCATAGACTTTATTTCTCTATGTCCTATTTAGTTTAACCACATCATTTTATCCTTTTATTCTTTATTTGAAACTAACAAACTTACTTTAAGTCCTTCATTCTCTACTTTTAAAATTCTATTTTCATCTCTGAGAGAATTTACTTTATCTTCTAGTGTAAATTTTTCATATAATAGCTCTTCATAGTTTTTCACTAAGTCTTCTTTACTAAGTCTTCTTTACTAAATTTATCTAACATAGATTGATATTTGTCTTGTTTTTGTTCTTCTTTATAACTTGAAACCCAACTTGACATAAAATTTGATGCTTCTTTTAATGATGCTTCTTCTTTCATTTTAACCTCTTTGATTTTATAAATCAATTTTACACTATTTTTCTAAATCATTTTAAAATTATTACATATTGCAATATAAATATCGCTATATGATGATTGCAATAAAAAACATTATAAGTTATGATTTTTATCAAAACTTTGGAGAATATTAATGTTTGAAGATATGGAGCCTGTTTTACGAAATTTTTTATTATGTGAGTTAGATGAGCATGATGTATTTCAAAATGAAAAAGATTTACTTGCTATTGATTTATATTGGGATAGCTTAGAACATCAGAACAAAGTTGACTTTTTAACAAATTTTTTAAAATCTAACTTTTATTATCAGACTGATTATATTTCATATTTTAATAAACCTATATCAATCAAGCATTCTGAATTGAAAAAGATTTTACTAACCTTTGAAGAATTTAGAATTATTATACAACTGATTTTAGATAATAATTTAACAGGTACAAATATAGAAGAAGTGCTTCTTTCAACAAGAAAAGAGGGTTTTGACGATGAATTAAAAAATGAAATAGAAGACTACCCTAGGATACCTACATTTATGACTAAATTTTTTTGTACGCAACTTATTAATGGTAACAGTAAAAATATAGATGAGAAAATACAAAAAGAAGTAATTTTTTATCCAAAACTTTTGAATACAGTTAAATCTTATGATGAACTAATTGAAAAAGTAGAATATTATATTCACATAGCTTATTATCACTTTATTGGAAAATATTCAAACACCCAGATTACAAGGACTATTAATAAAAATATTGTATCTACTGTATTTAAATACAACTCCGACATTAAACGAACTCTCAAAGAAAAAGACAAGAAAACCTTTTTTAGACAGCTTATAGAAAAGCCCCAAATTGAATTAGACAAAAATTTATAAAAAATCCCCTATTTTTAAATTTTAGAATTTATTAAACTTCTCTCATCCATAAATATTTAGAGCTCGGCAAGCGAATAAGGCTCTGATAACAATATCGCCTGATATTGTTGAGCTCTAAGTATTTATAATTGAATTATGAGTTTGCCGACTTACTTTCAATTTCATAACTTAATTTCATTTTTATGTATAAGGTAATGTTTTGAATATTTCATCTGAAATCATTTTTACATCTATGATACAAGCTTTAATCTCCAAGTATGGAGTAATGCTTACATCAAAAGATTGTGCTGAAGCATTAGGAATAAGTACAAGAACTCTTGATGAAAGAAGAAAAGCTGCAATTGACTGTCCAGAGTTCATAGAAGCAAAAAAAGGAATTATATTCCCAGTTCAAAATGTAGTTTATTATCAAATTGAAAAAAGTAAACAATGCATAAAAGTGAACTATTAAAATCTCAATACAAGGAGGCTATAGCAATTCTTCCTTGTTAGTTTGGCGACTATAAGAATTGCTAAAAAAGTATATCATCTTAACAAATATCTAAATAAATTTCAAGCTTTTAATCCAAAAATTTTTCAAAAAAATCAACTTTAGTGTTGAGGATAAAGCAATGTTCATAAAACTATATAAGCGGTAGAATGTAAGGACTGCACAGTAAGCGAAATCTTACAATAAAAAATAAAACTTGTATAAGGTGAGAATGAACTCACCGAAAATAATCACAGCCAAATAAATAAGAGACCAAATCAGTAAGGTGTGAGGAAGTGTATGTGGTACGATTCACCTTGGAGATGCCCGCTCATCTGCGAAAGCAGTAGCAAGAACATTCCTATAAATTTACTAGTTAATATATAAAATAGAGGTTTTTAAAGAAGTAATGATACTTTTACTAGATTTTTTAAATATGTAGGTTACTAGATAAGGGGAGCCGTCTAGTATAATTATGTTGTAGATTAAGAGCTGAACAATGATCTACTGTCTTTAATCACTTTTTTGTGATATAGTGTAGCTTTTATGCTACAACCATACGGAGAATATGTCGCATGGGGATAATATAAAGATAACTTGCTCTATCAAAGTTGTTAAATCCAACTTTGACGATAGGGCAAGTGTCACCAGACTAACCTCCAAAGTCAGAACGCTAAGGATATTCAACCCTCACGGGAAACTTGAACTTTGAGGTAGAGGTGACACTGAGACAAAAAAGTGTGGAAATAATTAATTTTTACCTTATAATCTTTTATTATTGTATAAAGTTACTTTATCAATATTCTTTTTGAATATTTTCAACTATGTCTAATATCCAAGAAGTATCTAAACCTTTAACTTTTCTACTCTCTATAATTATATTCAAATTATTAACTGTGGTTTTTGGTTCAAAAGATTCTCTTATATTATCAATAACATTAAACAATAACTGATTTGCTTTTTCTTTATTTGTTTCCAAAACAGCAAGCTCAAGTAATGTGGCCCAATCCCAATAATCTTTATTAGTTTTCATTTTTTGTTTTACAGCAAACTCAACAACAGGAAGTATTTCATTTTTCCTTTCATCATCTGCAATTTCCATGAATGTTACTGCATTTATTCCAGGATATGCATCTCTAAAGTCTGCTTCGAAACCATCTAAATAAGTATCTATTGTTTTTTTTAAATAGCCTTCAGCCATTATATTATTACCCTCTTTTAAAGCATCAGTATATTTGTCTTTATAAACTCTTCCTAAAATTCCATTAGTCTCACTACTTTTCCCATGCTCATTGATAATTGACTCTAAAACTTTTATAGCATCATCTTTTCGCCCTACTCTATTTAACGCAAACCCCAACTGTTCTTGTACCATAATAGATTGGCTTAAGGGTTTAGGCATATTATCTACCAATAAAACCATATTTTCAAAAGCTTCTAATGCTCTATAAGATAATAATAAATCTACTATAACTCCAAATTCTATTGTCTCAAAGTCTATTTTGTTTTCAAATGAAGTTAAATCATCTAAGTTTTTTGAATTTCTTATAGATTCTAATTCTTTTTTCAATGATTGATTATATTCAATTTGTTCTCTAAATACGTCAGTTTTTATGTGTGCTATATCACTAGGCTTAATTCCATCTATTAGCTGAAAAAGAGGAGAATCATCTTCTTTATTTTCTTTTGCTTTTAATAAAGTATTTGTAAGCTTTGATTTTAACTCTTCAAGATTTGATAAATTTCTATTATAAGGAATTGACCTTAAAAAACTTACATCAAAAGGCAAATTACTTTTATCTTCAAATAAAGTAATAGTACTATGAGGTCTTATAGCATGTCTAATCCCTAGCTCATAAAATACATTTGCATTTAAAATACTAAGGTCAGCAACAGCGTACTCACAAAGCATAAGTCTTTCATACATAGGCTTATGAATAATACCACCTATTATCTCTTCGTCAGCTCGTATTGGTTCTAAACCTGCATCTAAAATTGCTGGTTTTATAAAATCTATATAAATCTTATTGAAATCGATTTCATTACCATTTTGATCTTTTTTTTTGCCAAATGGCATTAATATAAAACATAATGGTTTCATTGGTTTCCTTTTTAAATTTTATTTTTCTTATAAATTTTATAATATGCAAAGTATTCCATAAGTTCATTAGTTAATTCAGTTTTTAAATATTTACTATCATAAAAATCTATATGTTTTATTCCTCTTAAATTAAATGGAACAGGTTTAGTTTTATTTTTTATTATTTTACCTTCTATATTAAAACCATCATCTAAAATTGTACCTTTTTCTATATATTCATCATAATATGATTTTGTATTTATAATAAAAATAACTTGAGTTTCTTTCAAACCTAAAGTTTTGTCAATACCCATTTTAAAACCAACTTCATTAAAAACATTTGGATTATCTCCTGATAGATCTGCAATCATTAAATCACATTCTTGTATTTGTTGATAAACCACTTCACTTATTCCTTTATGTACTCCATGCGTTTTTTCATCTGTTCTTATTAGTTCTATATTTATATTGAGTTTTTTTTCTACATTATTAACAACATCTTTTACTAAAAAATATGTCCATTCTGTCTCCTTATGATAGGGCATAGACAGATATATCTTTCTAGATTTTGGTATATATGTTTTTTCATAGTTTAAATATAAGTTCTTAAAATTATCAATTTCATCTAAACTTTTTATCAAGTTTGATAATGTTAACCACTCAATAAACCCACTTAACTCTTTTTTTATAAATTGTTTAACTTTATCATTATTTATATGAATTTTGTTTGCTATTATAAATATAATCAGTTGGTAAAATTTTGTTTTTGTATTTATGTCAAATTTATTTAGCATGTTCTGATTTGTTTCTTCTAACAATTCAAGTATTTTATCTTTATATGATTCACTAGTTCTTTCATCAAAATTTTCTATTATATAATTAGTTAAAACTATGCATTTAGTTAAAACTATTCTTCTATTATTATCTCTGAATAATTTATCAATATTATCTTCTAAAAATTTGAATATATTTATATTTGTAATATTTAATTCACTTAATTTATCATCCTCATCATTTGCTAACAGATTTAAATAATCAACTTCTTCTAATACTCTTGCTTTTGCATTTAGATTATAAAATATAGCTTTGTCAAGTAAATCATTTGTTTGTTGTTCATTTAATAATATGAAAACTATAGATACAGTATCATCTTTATTTATAGAATCATCCTTAATGTATTCTTTTATAGATTCTATTCTATGCCTACCATCTAAAACCTCTATATTATTAAAAACTTTTTTACTTTTAAAAATAAGTTTTGAAATACCAGAGTTTACTTCTATTGTTTCATGTATAAGAGAACCTTCTCTCTTTAAATCATCAATATTTTTTATGCCTAATACTATCTCAGGAAAAAACTTATATTTACCTTCTTTTAAAAACTCTACTAAATCTTTATTATGAGTAATATTTAATTCCCTTTGAAAACTTTGTTTATCTGTTTCAAAATTTTCTAAATCCTTCAATTTTACAAATGTACGTACTACTTCTATACTAAATACATTACCATTTAAACCAAAAACTGAAAACTCATTTTCTTCATCATCAGATAAAATAAATTTATTTTTAAATTCATCAGACTTTTCTTTAAAAGAGTCTTCAAACTCTTTTTTATATTTATCTAATTCATTTTTTATTTTTTCTTCACACTCTTTATCTATTCTTTGTGTAACAAGATTTTCTGAAAACATATCTTTCAATATGGGAAGTTCATCAAGTAACTGATCGTATTCTTCTAATACAACAAGTATTTCCATAATCTCGGTTTGAGTAAGTATTGGTACTGTAGAAGTGTACGTGACTCCTCTATAAAGCAATGCTTGACCTACAGGAGAATTTAAGTATTTATACAAATAATTTATATCAATATTTGATGAATATGCTCTTAAGATTACTATTCCAGAATTAGTATTAGCACCTTCAAATTCTTTTGTAACTAAAGCACATTTTGAATATTTTCCAACAACAGTTAAAAGTAAATCATTTTCTTGAACTATACCTCTCTCATTTTTATAATTTGCTTCTACCGTTATCTTACTAAGCTTCTCTTCTATTATTTTGCCATTTTCTATACTACTTACTGTTATTAAAGGTATCGTACCAATATTGTCATGTCCTAATGAACTTCCTCTCACAACTTTAAAATGTTCTTTGATTTTATATAATTTTAAAGAGTTGATTCTTTTTTCTAATTTCATAAAATCATTTAAATAATAATGATAATCCCATCTATCTTTCAAATCATCTATTAGTATTAAATTTTCATCTAAGTTTTTATACTTTTGATTGAATATTTTTTCAATATTAATACTTTGCCCTTCTCCCATATCTTTCTTGAAATCTAAAAAAAGTACAGAAGATTCTTGTTTTTGATAAAATTCTTCTTTTTTTTGAAGTATTAAAAGAGATGTTAGAACATTTGTATTTTCATATGCTATATTTTCTAAAGATATAATACTCATAATATTAAAATTATTTTGAATATATTCTCTTGTATTTCTAAAACTAATATTTGATAACACACTATTTGGTAATAAAATAAATAAATAACCTTTAGGTGCTAATAAATGATTTGATTTTTCAATTACTAAACTAGCGTAATCTTTTTCCCTTTTTCCAGATTCTATTTCATATTCATCATATTCTCTAACCTTTAACCTTAAAGGAGGAGTTGCAATAATGGTATCATATTTTAATCGTCTTTCAGAATATAAAACTTCATCTAATATAGACTCTTGATTCAAGTCTTTAATCAAACTCAATATTTTTAAAGTACGTATTTTAATCACATTACTTTCAATATTTTCAATATCATTGAATTTTAATGACAGCTGACCAAAACCACTATTTATTATCACAATATTATTACTTATAGATTGTACACCTTGAAATAAATATATAACACTATTAGATAGTACCAACTCATTTTTCAAAGGTCTAATAAAACTAGTAAAATATATTTCTTCAATATTTGAAATACTTTTTAAATTTATATTTTTTATTAAATCAATTAAGTTATAAAACTCTTTCTCATTATACTCTAGTCTACTATTAGTTTCAAAGATTTGATATTCATTATTAGCTTCCATATATAAACTTTGAAATTTTTCAAAATATAAATATTTTTCATTATCATTGAAAAATATTGAATTTTCCTCCATATAATATTTCAAAAGTAATAATTTATTAAATTGATTTATTATTTCATAATCAACTCTTTTTCCCCCACTCCATATAATATCTCTCATCTCTCTAAAAACATGAATAAGCTCTTCTGTTTTATAGTCTTTTATATGATTAATAATTTTATGATTTTTACTTGGTATATCTGGGATAGATATAACCTCATTTTTATCTATCTTAAAAGCCTTTGTTACCTCTGGTGTAACTATTGCAAAATAGTTTACTCCAATTGATTTAGCATATATAGAGATATTATTTATAAACGTATCATCAAATTCTTTATTAATATAAAGTCTTTTTACTTCTATTAGAATATGAGGTTTGTTATCTTTATATACTAATATATCTGGCCTAATGATTGTCTTACTATATACTTTTAACGATTCATCAGTTTTTATATCACTTTCATTATAACCATATTGATTAACTAATCTATTTTTAAATTCTTCTACAATATCTATTTCTCTCATCTTAATCCTTAGAAATCATTATATTTTTTCTTTTACTAATTACAAGTATTATTTTTCATTTGTATTCTAGAATTTACTCGATTACCAAATTCAACTTTTCTATTTTTGTAAGCTAACTCAATGTATTCTTGAAGCTTTTTTCTATCGTTAGTAAAATCTCTAATTACAGCATATCCTGATTTAAAATTATCAGCTAACCTTGCAGGCATTTTATTATAAGCGGCTTTCTTAGAATCATAATCATCATGTTCTGGCAGTAATAAACCTAATAAACCAGCATAAGAATCGCCCACTTTCCTATTTAGTGCCCCACTAATTTCCCAGTCAACATGTTTTCTACATTTTGTTTTGGGACCTATTAATACAATTAAAACTGTAGTATCGTATAAGTAGTCTTTTTGAATAAGTTGTTTTACATACTCATCTTTTAAATCTGATGAGATGTCTCCTTCTACAACAGACTTAGAAACAGTTAAATCACTCATTAGATTTAAAAAAGTATTTTTATATGAAAAATCATCTTTATGGTAATAGCTTATAAAACATTTTCTTTTTGTTTGAATAAAAGGTAATTTAGTATCTATATTATTTATGACATTTCCATCAGTCATGAAATAACTCCCTTTTTTCCACTTACCATCATTTTTTTTCAATACACTACAAAACACATATCCCATATTCATTCTAGATATTACATCCAGTCTAGACATTTCAAGATACGAACCAACTGAATTATTATTATTTTCATGTGCATGTATAATATTTAGTCTCTTACCATCCCAGCTAACTTTACTAACCCAAAAGTCTATATCTTCATTCATTACTATAAAGCCTAATTTTCATTTGCTATTGTTTCAATAATATTTTTCCTAGAAATTGCTCTTTTTTCTAGTTCTTCCATTTCATCTGTTCTAATCATCCAATCAATAAACTCTTGAAAAGCATGAGCAGTACTGTAGGAATCACTACACTTTTCTAAAAAGACCATCTGTATTTTTTGGATATTATCAGCAACATAAATTCCAAAAGAATCTTTTAATATAATTGCATCAGGAAATCCTAAAATATTTCTTGCTTGTGTTTCTGTAACAGTTTTATGACAACCTATAATATGAACAGGTCCAATAGTATTATCATCTTTTAATAATTGTTTATTTTTTCTAAAATCTTGTAAAAAAGGTTGTCCAACTCTTTCTCTTGCACTTGCAATACTTACAGAGTCTGGAATCGCATGTAATATTAATAATACTTTGTAATTATTTCTCTGAAGAAAATAGGTTTTATCTTCTAAAAAACCTGTTTCTTTTTTATCTATTGAATCTTCCAATGCATTTACTATTGCATTACTTCTATCAACATAATTCATTCTCTTCCATGAAAGAACTTCACCATAATTACTTTTACTTCTACTTACTTCAAAAACACCTCTTTCTACAAGTTTAATAACAGCATCATTTAATATCTCTTTAATACTTTTTTTTAATGACTTAATATTTGAAACCGGCTTTGAAAAAATTTGATGATTTTTTTCAACGAATTCTTTAAATTTTTTATCTGCATTCTTTTGTTGTTCTGAAGTTTTAGAATTATAAACACATCCTTCAAGTTTAATAGCCCAAACTTTACCACTTCCAGAATCAAGTGCTTCCCTTAATTCATCATGACAAATTCCTATTGAATCATTTTTTTTAATCCACCCTGATTGACCATTATACAAGGAGATTACAATATCTGCTTGTCTTGCTTCACGTAAACACTTTTTCCAAATTGTTTCATCAAAACTTTGAGGATCTTCTTTTTCATTTATCCAAACTTTAAAAATTTCTCTTCCAAATAATTTTTCTTTTTCAATAATATCTTTAATTTCTTTTCTAATCTCGGTTAAATTAGTTCCATCAAAATTTGAACTATTCCTACTTGAAATCATCACATTTATATATTTATTCAAAGCCATTGTTTCTCCTATTCAATTTTTCCATTATTCACATACTTATCATTTAAAAATTTTTTATTAAATATTCCTATTGGACATAATATTAATTTAAATACATACTTAAGTAGTCTATATAGATATTTTTCAGCACACTTTTTTAAAACTACTACTCCCATTAAAAGTGTCCCTATTCCAATTAATGCATTTGATAAATAACTACTATTATTACAAAAAAAGTAAAATAATAAGAAAATTAATATTATCAATGCACATGTTAATGGAATTGATACTGTGAATGGATTAACTTTAAAAAATAAGTGCTCAGAAGTATCTAGTTTATTTAATACCCAGTTTTTTGAACTACTTATTTTATTTCTTATTTTTAAAAACTCCCAACTATAAGTATTAGTTGCAATATAATTATCAAAAACTTTTTGATCTTGTTTTATAATGTCAATCCATTCACTTGTCATTGTATATCCACTATTCATTAATGCATATGCTTCAACATCATTAAAAGAATCTAAATCAGTTCTTACCTTAACTAACTTTTCTTGTACCTCTTTGTCTAAATTTTTACCGTAAATTTTTGAACAATCAGATTTGTTAACATTTTTATAATTAAAAGGAGAAACTTCACTGACATTAAAACATTGTCTTAAGTGCAATATACAAAGTCCATTAATTTTATTATCATCTTTCATAGATTTTATTAACTCATATTCCTGATCCCTTGATCTGTCCATTAGGGCATCATTTATTCGTGGAATAATTGATAATCTACAACTTGAAGGTTCTAACTCATCATTAAGTTGTCCTGAAGCATCACTACAAATAATAATATTACAATCTTCATCAAGTATACTTGCCAATCCTTGATTATCATACACTCCCCCATCAACAAGTTTTATATTTTCATTTTCAATATAAGCATTTTCTAATTCAATAGGATCAAATAAACCGGGTACACACGAAGACGATGCAACAGCTTCTGAAATAGTAAAATTGTCAAATTCTTCATTATTGAACTGTCCATATCTTGTATAGTGATGGATTATGTTTTTATCAATTGTTGTGTCATACATGTATTGATTTTCACCCATTCCACTTGCAGTAAACCTCCAGTTATGACCATTGTTTAAACAAGTCGAGTTAACTACAAGGATAGGTACTTTGTTTGATATTTCAAAGCTGTTAAAATGAGGATTAAAGTCATTTATATTCTTATTAGATATATTTGGTTTAATATATAGTTCTTTCATGAGTTTCACTTCATTGCCATAAAACTCTTCTTGATAGATCTCTCCTAATTTTTGAGTAAGAGTTTGAATACAAGGGTTATATTCTACAAAGGCTTTCATTCTAATATTTTTCTGAACTGATTTAAGAAAATCTTTTTGCATTTCTTCTATCAACTCTATATAATCATTTTTTTCAATAGAAGAATTATCTTTTCTTTCTAATAATTCTTTTAAACGGATATAGTACATCATTCCAATGATACTACCTCCAGAAACCGTGGAAATTACTTCAATATCTTTTAACATATCAAGTTCTGCCATTCTAGCTAATACACCTATGTGATAAAATGAAGCCCTAAAACCACCACCAGATAAAGCCAGACCAACTTTACCAATAAGTATTGAACGTGTAATATTTCTTATTTTATTTTTTTCTATAAAGTCTTCAAAAATATTCTCTAAAAAAATAAAGTCATCATTTGTAATTTCATGTATTTGATATTTATAGAGTCTAATCATTTGCTCTACAGTAATAAGCTTATCTCGAGGCTCAGAAACTCTAATTTTTAAAGCTTTTTTTATAGAAAGTTTAAGATTATCACTAAGGTCTAATTTTTCTAAATTTTTTATATGTTTAGTATCATATTTAGGTAATTCATTTAAATATTCTTTTGCTTTATCGTAATTTTTTTCACTAAAATAAAGTTCTGCATATGTTCTATTAATCCATTTAGACTGATCATTTCCATTTAAGTATTTTTTATCTAAATTCTCTATTGCTTGTCTTCTAATTTTACTTATTATTCTATTATATTTCTTTATCTCATGCTGATTTAAACTTTTATCAAAATCGTAAAGCAAAGTTTTATATAAAAATATTGTATTGCAAGCACCATAACCATCATCTTCTTCAACAATATTTGCAGCATCATGATAGTATTTGATTGCTTTTAGTAAATCTTTAATATTTTTATTTATCTGATACTTTCTTTTAAAAACAGCACCTATTAAACAAAGATAGTCAGGTTCACTATTTTCATCTTCTTTTTTTAAACTATATAATAACTCTAATGCTTTACTAAACCTGACTTTAAAAGAAATTTGTTTATTTTGGTATAAGCACTCTGCTTTTAGTTTAGTAAGTTTGAAAGTTTGCTTATTATCCAATTCATTTTTTTCAATAAGCTCTATTTCAGAAAAAACCTCTTCATAAAAATGTCTATCCTTTAATGCTGTAAGTCCATTAATTAATATTTCAAACTGATTATTTTTCATTAATGTCTCCAGTGTTTATAGTTTACTTTTTAAATTATCTATAAACTCTCTTGCGTAATTTGAACCTCTTAATGAGTTTTCCACAGTTAATTTTGATTCTTCTAGAGATATTCCTTCGAGACCATAAGATGGGTACTTTTTGACTTCATCTAAATATTTATCTAAATCTGATTCACTTTTAAGTTCAGGAAACTCATTAAGGTATTCAGGAGTAGATATATATCTAGAATTAACAAATACCCCAATTCCTTGTCCCCGTTCATAAGAAATACCTAATTCAAAAGGTACCCACATTGACTTTTTTGTATATTCAGAAAAAATAACTAATAAGTGAGTAGACCCTCTTAGTTTAGTAACTATTCTTTCTGTAATACTAGTCATTTTATTTAAATCAATATCTAAGGTATCAACATATGTTTCAAAACCATAGTTATTTTCAATATATCTTGACAATTCTTCTGCTTTATTTGTATCCTCTTTTTTATGAGATATAAATATTTTAGGTTTCATTTTCTTCCTTTTTTAAATATCTTATTAGTATCTAATTTATTATAATTATAAAATAACCTTAATTCTATCTATAACTTGTTTGGCTAAATCATTTTCATCTTTCCACAATATATGAGGAAACTGTCTTGTGTCAAATGACATCTCATCTTCATGACCTTCTTGACATGTCCAAATAATTGGAATATTCATCCCCATAGCATAACCTGCTTCAAAGTAAACACTATTTCTATGATTAGTAAAATCTGCGATCACTATTCTTGATGATTTTAGCTTAACAATAATTTCATCGTTTATACTTTTATTATGGTCTACATTATCTTGATTTACAACTACATAACTAAAGCCTTCTTTTTCTATTTCAGCTTTTAGAGATACATTAAATATATCTTTCAAACTATCTTCAAAATTAAATGCTACAAATATGTTTTTTGAATTTTGATTTACGTGTTCAAGGGATTCAACATATTCTAATCCATCAAATGTTAACTCATTAAAAGAAAAAGAACCACTTCCATCTAATGTCCTAGTACAATTACCAGAGACTAAACCATAATCAATTGCTTTTTGATATAAGATAAAAAACTCTCTATCATCTTTTATCAATGATTGTAGTTGTAGTTCATCTGTATTTCTTATACTATGAGCATCAATACTAGATAAATAAGTCATCATTAAATCAAATTTTTCTTTTATTTTTTTATCTCTATTATTCAGAATTTCTTGTAACTTAATTTCATCAATTTTAGGGATATTTTTAAATTTTACATTTTGTTCATAAGAATAAGAAGATACTTTATAAAAGTTCATATTATCATTCAAATCTAAATCATCATAAGTATTGTGCATAAAAATTATTTTTTTACAATGAGTACAATCTAAATTTGTTTTCTCAAAAGTAGTTTTTATTTTTGCATCACTACCACATAGTTTACACTTTGTATTTTCCATTTTTGTCCTTAACTTTTATATATTTCTTTTATAATCTCTTCTTTTTTAAAACTATTTAAAATAATAAAATTAGAATTTAGTAAACATGTGGGAGATTTATATTTGCTATTTGTTTTAACAATAAGTATTTTTTTCTGTAATTCTTTTGCTTTCTGTAATTCCCAGTTTACCATTGGCCTTTTGTGAGTTTCTTTACCAACTATACATAATACTAGGTTTGATTCATTAAGTTTTTTAGTAATTCCAGCTTTTATTCTTGATTCATTATTTGTATTAATAGAAATACCTACTGACTTGTCATGAAAATCTAAATCAAAATTAGAATTTTTTTGCCATGCTTTTAATATATTTTTATATTTTGCTTCTTTTTTTGAATGATAACTAACAAAAATTTTACGTTTTCTTTTTCTATATAGATAGTAGGAAGTTAAAGAAATTCCAATGATAGATAAAAAATATTTTAATTTAGAACTCACAATCTCACTTATTATTAATATATAGTTTTATTATATATTAATAATATTTAAGTAGTGATGAAACTCTTAATCAAACTATCAACATGCTTCTCTCCACTACTCTTACTTAGTTTTGCATATCTCATAGTTGCATTTATATCATTATGATTCATAAGTTTTTTGATTGTAAGGATTGGTGTTTCATTTATAGCTAGTTGACTTGCAAATGTGTGTCTTAGTGTATGTATAGTTACTTTGTTTAATGGTTCTGTTCCCTCTGGATTAAAAAGAATATCAAATATAGGTTGTAGTTTTCTATAATAGTATTGATTTGTATAGTTTTGATTTTTTGTAGTTTTAAATAAATAGTCATCTTTTTTTATATTTAGTTCTGATATAAATTGCTCTATTTCATCTCTAAGTTCTTTATTTAAAAATCCATAGTATTCACTATTATTTTTAAAATCATATAGTTTTATTGTTTCATTTTCTTTTATGTCAGATGGTTTTATATGACATATCGTTTGTAGTCTTCCACCTGTTGCCAAACTCATCATTACAAAGTAATATGCTATTTTATCATTTTTAAGAGTTTGTGTAAGGTTTTTAATTTCATCTATTTCAAGGTATCTAAGTCTTGAGTTATTTACTTTTAGTTTTTTTATTCCTTTGCAAGGGTTTTTATCAAGTACTTCATTTTCTATTGCCCAAATAAATATACCACCTACTTGTTGCATTATAAAATTAACTGTTGCAGGCATAAGATCTTTTTGTATCTCTATTTGGAAGTTTTCCATATCAGATTTAGTTATTGTTTTTATAGCCTTAGTACCGATAAAGTGTTTATTTAGTCTATTTTCTACTCTTGATCTAGTTTTTTTATTTTGTTTGTTATAAAGCTCTTTATAATCATAAAACTCTTTTGCAAGTTCTAATAGTGACTTAGAAGTCTTTTTAGATGCTACATGAGGTAGTTCTTCTTTAGTCACTATTTCATTTCTTTTTTGATGACAGAATGCTTCTCTTATACCCTCACTATGTAAGCCTATCTTTAGCCAAACTTTTTTATTATCAACTTTATAAGTTATATCATATGACTTATCACCAGTACTTAGCTCTCTATAATAAACACCAGGGTACTTTTTAGATTTTATTCTTTGTGCCATAATTTTACCTACTTCTCATGCTACCCTAATAAAATATTTTAGCTACCCCATAGCTACCCTAAAAGTGTAGAAATATGTTTTTAAATGTATCTATTTGTAAAATCATAACTAAAAAATACTTATATAAACCCTTATTTTGTAGGCTTTTGTATTTATTTGTACTTATATGTAAAATTAATAGTATAGATGACATGCTACTTTATCAAGGTGTATTAGCATTTGAGTACTTTACAAAACAAAAAGTAGATGATAAAGTAGTTGAAGCTATGAGAGACGGATTGAAAGCTACTTAAAAAGTAAATTAGCACCTTTACTTACCTAAAGTAAAGTAAGAATACTTTAAGTCTTATGAGATTATAATTCCTGCTATTAAAAGGATAATTTTATGAGCAAAAAAGTATTAATATTAAATGGACATCAATACTATGATGTTGTAGCAAAAGGTGAATTAACTCAAAACTATATTGATTATGCAAAGAATTTTTTTAAAGAAAATGGTTTTGAAGTAAAATATACTCATATTGAAAAAGGTTATGAAACTAAAGATGAGTGTGATAAGTTCGAATGGGCTGATTATATCTTATTTCAATATCCAGTTTATTGGATGAGTCTTCCTTGGATTTCAAAAAAATACATAGATGAAACATTTACTCAAGGTATTCACTATACAAGTGATGGAAGAAGTAGAAGTGATGCTTCAAAATTATATGGAAGTGGTGGATTATTACAAGGTAAAAAGTATATGCTATCTTTAACTTATAATTGTCCCAAATCTGCTTTTAACAATGAAAATAGCTTATTTGATGGTTTATCTTTAGATGAAGCACATGTTGCTGTTCATAAAACATTTCAATTTTGTGGTTTAAAGCCTTTAGAAACTTATGCTGTTCATGATATTTTTAAAGGTGATTTAGATTTAGAAAAAGAATTAGCTAAATTTAAAAATATACTAACAAAAAACTTTTTAGAAAAGTAGGAATAGTCATGAATGAATCTAATAATCAAATTATAAATCAACTAAGTCAAAGAAAATCTATAAGACAATTTACAGGCCAAAATGTAAGTAATCAAGCCCTTGAGCTTATTCTAAAAACAGCTCAAAGATGCCCTACTTCTATAAATGGTCAACAAATATCACTTGTATACACAAAAGATAAAGAAAAAATAAAACAAATAGCAAAAATTTGTGGTGGACAAATGCAAGTTGAAACAGCAGATGTTTTTATTACAATAGTAGTAGATTTTAATAGAACAAGTTTTGCAGTTGAACAAGCAGGGGAAATACAACAAATTGATAAATCAGCAGAAGGTGTTTTAGTAGGTGCTGTTGATGCAGGCATTATGTTAAATGCAATTCAAATATCAGCAGAATCATTAGGATATGGAACTACTGCTATTGGTGCTGTTAGAAACGATCCTGAAGCTATGATTGAGTTATTAAATCTTCCTACTAAAACTTTTCCAATAGTAGGAACAACAATTGGTTTTGCTACAAAAGAAGCAAAAGAAGCTCCTTTAAAACCAAGAGTTCCACTAGAAAGTTTTGCTTTTAAAGATACTTATAATGATAAAAAAGTTAAAGATGGTGTTTTAAAATATGAACAAGATATGAAAAAATATAGAGAAGAAAATAATATGGATTATCTTCAATCTTATTGTACACAAACAGCAACTTATTATAAAAATATTTATTTTAGAAAAATAACCCAAAACTACGAAAACCAAGGTTTTGCATTTAAAGATTAAGAGAGTTTTTATTCTCTTTATAACTCAATATTTTCCTGTGTAATTATCCTCATACTAGGAAACTCTAGAGCACAAAGCCTAGGATTTTTAATCCTTGGCTTTCTTTTATAGCAGCCTAAATCTATTCCACAACTATATTCATTTATTATTGGTTCTTCAAATATTGTATGTCCATAAACATTGAATATTTTTTTTGTTATCAAAGTTTTTATATCTACTCCAAAGTAATTGGATTTTAAAAAGATCTTTTTCTTTTTTATTTTCTCTGCGTCTTAAATGCCATTTTCTACCAACACAAGAATGAGAAACTACTAAATATCTTTCATCATTTGTTTTATAGTTTTTGTATTCTCTATATAAGGGTAGTTTTTTTAAGAACTCTATTTGCTTATAAAACTCATCTTTTGAAGTATATGAATTTACTGTTTGTTCTCCTCCTGTTTTAAAAAGCCATCTAGATAAAGATGGATTTTCTCTATCATTCTCTAGCATATGAAAGTGTTCTATAAACACTTGTTCATGATTTCCTAAGACACAATCATAATTATTATCCATTATAAGCTTAACTACATCACAAGAGTTATTTCCTCTATCAACTAAATCACCCACGAAACATATCTTCGATTTTTCTTTATTTGGTAGTTTATCAATTAAAGCTAATAAGCTTTTATAACAACCATGAACATCACTTATAATATAAATATTTTCATGCATTTTATTTCTTTTTTTTTGGAATCTTAATAGTAAATTTAGAGCCTATATATTTTTTATTTTGATATTCGTATTCTTCATTATCTTGAATTATTAAGCCACCTAAATTTTTGATTATATTTAAACTCATATATAAGCCAACTCCAGTACCCTTAGTTTTAGTCGTAAATCTTGCATCAAATATTTTATCTGCAATATCATCAGCAATTCCACCTGCATTATCTTTTATAGAAATTATAATAGACTCTTCTTCCTCATAAATATCTATAAATATATATTTAGAATTCTCACTCTTAGTTTCAAGTACTTCTATAGAATTATTAACTATATTCATTAAAACTTGTACTAACTCATTTTCTATACTTGTAACTTTTATATTTTGAATACTTTGAATTATTTCAACATCTACATTTTGTAATCTTGCTTTTAAAATTACTAATAATTTATTTATACTATTTTGTATATAAAATTCTTTTTCTTCTTTATCATTTTTAAAGAAATTTCTAAAATCTTCAATTGTTTGAGATAAATATTGTGAAGATTGATTTATTGTATCAAGAGAAGCAATAAGTTCTTTATCATCTAACATATTCATCTCTTTTTGCATTTTAGTTCCAGTTGCAGACATTGAGATAATACTAAGTGGTTGTCTCCATTGATGTGCAATATTATCAATCATCTCACCCATTGCAGCTAGTCTTGATTGATACAATAACAATTGTTCTTTATCTCGAATATCACTTACATCAATTATAACACCAATTTTTTGTTTTACTTTATTGTCTTCACTATAAGAAAAAGCTCTTTCATAACCATGAAGTGTTAGCCATTTACCATCTTTAGTCTTCATTCTATATTCTATTTCATAAGTATCTTCTTTTTTAGCATTTCTGATTTTTTTATTATGTTCAAAAAGTTTTTTACTATCTGCAGAATGGATAAGATCATGGAAATAATGTTTTTCAAGTTCATTTAATTCTTCTAATGTATATCCAAGTAAATTTGAAACATTTTTATTTATATAAATATTTTTTTTCTTTTCAAAATCGTAAACATACATTAATGCAGGTGTAGTATCACTAACAGCTTTAATAAAAGCTTCTTGTTCTAAGTGCTTTGAAATATCTATTATTGAAGTAATATAATATTTTTTATTTTTAGAAAATGCAATTTTAGCAACCATAAATACATCAAAAACTGTTCCATCTTTCTTTTTAGCTTTAAACGCAGAATGATATGAACCTTTATCTTCAATTGTTTGAATAATCTTATCAGGTAAAGTAGAATCAACACAAAATAGATTAGGAGAAGTACCTATAATCTGACTTTCACTATCATATCCCCACATCTTTATATAAGCATCATTTACATATGTAAACAGTTTATTTTCATCTACAACAGAAGTTGCTAATAAAGATTGTTCATGTAATGATAACTGCAGTTCTAATTCTTCTTTATGATGTATTTCTTTTGTAATATCACGTACAATAACCATTATATTTTTATTATCAGATAATAATGCCATTCTTGCTTCATAATGTCTAACTTTATTTTCTAATTCAATTTTATAATTAAAAATTAATAGCTTTTTCTCTTTTAATAAAAATTCAATTTTATTATGAAAAAGTTCTCCTAAATTATTAGGCAAAACTTCTTGCATTTGTTTATTTAAAAAGACTTCTTTAGGTACATATAGATTAGAATCTTTTTGGGCCCTATAATCAATAATTGTACCATCCTTTTTTGTAATAAATAAAATATCAGGAAGTACTTGAAAAATTGAACTAATCAATTTATCAGTATCCTTGTATTCAGTTTTTTCATCATATTTTAATTTTGTATTTAAATCAAAACTTCGCTCATGTATTTTTAAAAGTATATAGAGTAAGACTACTGTGATAAATATAAAGCTCCAATTTTTATATGATTGATACGTTTCAATATTTATAGTTTCTTTAGTAAAATAAGCTAATAAACTATCAGAAAAAAGAAGCCATAAGATACTAAATAAAATATAGTAAATAAGCATTGAAGATATAGAAAACTTATCATATTTTAGCTTCATTATATAAATCCTGTTTTTTATATAATACAATAAACTAGCGTATAAAGCTAGTAACACAATTTAACACGACTATTATAAATAGATTTTGAAACTGTCAAAATAGAAGATATTGTAAGAACAATCATAAAAAATAAACTAAAATGTATATATTCTACATAATAAAATTACTTCTGCATTTATCAAATTCATAGCAATAATTTAGTAATATATCTAAAATTTATAAAGAACAAAAAGTTTAAAAGGATTATTAATTTTGAAAAAGAATAATAATATTAAAAAGATATCAAATTACGCAATGGTTGGTGGATTAGGAGCTATTTTAGTAGCTGGACTAGTTGGCTGTGAAGACAAATCTAATAACCAACAAAATTTTCAACAAAGCGAAGCCTTTGGAAATGCAAGTCAAAGACAAGCTGCTTTTGTAATTATTGAAGAATCAAAAGATGGTAAATATGCTATTGTTGATGAATTTCCATCATCTAAAACTACAATTGTTTTAAGAAAACCAGATGGAACAGAAAGAATTCTTACAAAATCAGAAATTGATGCTCTAGTAAAAGAAGAAGCAGCAAAAATTGATAATGGAACTTCAGGATTAACAAATCCAAATTCAGAAGAAGCTAGTGCGGGAATGGGTCTAGGTGGTGTTTTAATGTCATCAATCGCAGGAGCAATGTTAGGTTCATATATTGGAAATAAACTGTTTGGTAACCAAAACTATCAAAACCAAAGAAAAGCTCAATATAAATCTCCATCAACATATTCTAAATCACAAAGTTCATTTTCTAAAGCAAATAGCTCAGCTTCTAAATCTTCATCTTCTTCTAAAAAAAGTGGATTCTTTGGAAATAAAAGTTCTTCAAGCACGAAATCTAGATCTTCGTTCTTTGGTGGTTAAAAAATGAATTTATTAAAATTAGAACCATTAACAGATGAATACTTAGAATCAATAGGTTTTAAATGGCATACAGACGAAGATAATACATCATATATAGCAAATGAAGTTGTTGAAGTTAGCGAAGATGAAGCAAATGCTTTTTATGAAGCGACAAACGAACTTTATGATATGTTTTGTGAAGCAGGAGAATATGTAATTGAAAATGACTTGTTTCATGAAATAAATATCCCTTTTAACTTAGTTGAAACTATCAAAGAATCATGGGAAAATGATGTACATTGGCACTTATACTCAAGATTTGATTTAGCTGGAGGACTTGATGGAAAGCCTATTAAGCTTATTGAACTAAATTCTGATACGCCAACTTCACTTTTTGAAACTGCAATTATTCAATGGGCTTTATTAAAAGCAAATGGATTAGATGAAGCTAGTCAATTTAACAATCTTTATGATGCATTAAAAGATAACTTTAAAAGAATTATTACTTTAGATTCAGATATTGAGAAATTTGAAGAGTATTATAAAGACTTAGGTTGGAAAATACTATTTTCATCAATTTCTTCTTCAGATGAAGATGAAAATACAACTAAACTTTTACAGCATATTGCTACAGAAGCTGGGTTTAATACAGACTTTGAACATATTGATAAAGTTGAGTTTAATGATGAAGGAATTTTCAAAGATGAAGAGAGCTTTGAATTCTGGTTTAAACTTATTCCTTGGGAAGATATTGCTATTGATGAAAGTGAATTAGCTCTTATTTTAGAAGAAATTATTAAAAATAAAAAAGCAATTATTTTTAATCCTGCTTATACTTTAATGTTCCAATCTAAAGGTTTTATGAAAATACTTTGGGATTTATATCCAAACCACCCTCTTTTACTTGAAACTTCTTTTGAACCATTAGAAGGGAAAAAACAAGTTGAAAAAAGATGTTTTGGAAGAGAAGGCGCAAATACTAAAATCATAAATGAAGATGGAAGTATTGATGTTGAAACAAGTGGTGAATATGAAGGGCATAAAGCAATTTATCAAGAGTATGTAGAGCTAAATACAGACTCAAATGGTGTAACTTACCAAGCGGGTGTATTTTATGCATATGAAGCTTGTGCTTTAGGATTTAGACGTGGTGAAAAGATTTTAAATAACACTTCTAAGTTTGTAGGTCATATTGTTAAATAACTAAGGTAGTCCTTAGTTATTTACTCTTAATTAAAAGTAAATTTTTATTTACTTTATTTCTAAAATTCTATAAAAATTCCTAAAAATCTATTTAAAACTAACTTATTTAAGTAAATATTTTTTTACTATTATTCCAAATGTCATACTAAGGTCATATTGCAAAGACATAATTTCACATAATTTATAAAACAGGAGTATGTCATGTTAAAGACATTGTTAATGCTTTTAGGTCTT
>NYWO01000161.1 GCA_002685075.1 Arcobacter sp. | reverse complement strand
CAAATTGGCTTGGTTTTGAAACAGAAGGTTATGTATTTGTAACAATGATTTATTGGGTTATTTGTTTTAGTATGTCTAGATATGCTAAATCAATTGAAGATAAATTTAATACAGATCACAAATAGTAGATAAGAATAGGAAAAATTATGAGCGAATTAGAATATATGATAGAAATGAATGAAGTTAACAAATGGTATGGAGATTTTCATGTACTTAAAAATGTTAACTTAAAAGTTAAAAAAGGTGAAAGAGTTGTAATTTGTGGACCTTCTGGTTCTGGAAAGTCTACTACTATTAGATGTATTAATAGACTTGAACCTTTCCAAGAAGGACAAATTATTGTTAATGGATTAGAATTAACTGAAGATGTAAAAAGAATTAGGGAAGTAAGAACTCACGTGGGAATGGTATTCCAGCATTTTAATCTTTTCCCTCATCTATCAATTTTAGAAAATCTAATTTTAGCTCCTACATGGGTTGGTAATAAACCTAGAAAAGAAGCTATTAAAACTGCAATGCACTATTTAGAAAGAGTTAAAATCGCAGACCAAGCAGATAAATATCCAAACCAATTATCTGGTGGTCAACAACAACGTGTGGCAATTGCAAGATGTTTATGTTCAAACCCTGATATTATGTTATTTGATGAACCAACAGCAGCACTAGATCCTGAAATGATTGGTGAAGTTCTTGATGTTATGACAGAATTAGCAGATGATGGTATTACTATGGTTTGTGTTACACATGAAATGGGATTTGCAAAAAAAGTTGCAGATAGAGTAATTTTTATGGATCAAGGTCAAATTGTTGAAGAGAATAATCCTCATGATTTCTTTGATAATCCACAATCTGATAGATTAAAACTATTCTTAGAACAAATTTTAGACCATTAGGTCTAAAACCAAAAATGACAATACTCAATCTTTTTAAAATAGGGATAGGTCCTTCAAGTTCACATACAGTTGGACCTATGATTATTGCAAAGAACTTTACTACTTTAATAAAAGAGCAAAATTACTTTCCAAATATTACAAGAATAAAAATAGAATTATTTGGTTCTTTAGGAACTACAGGAATTGGACATCAAAGTGATATTGCTGTTTTACTAGGCTTATTAGGTGAGCATCCTAAAACTATAGATACAAATAAAATAGAAGAATTTATTTTAAATATTAAAAACTCATTAACAATCAAATTATTAAATGAAAAAACAATTAATTTTTCAATAAAAGATGATTTAATTTTACATCAAAGAAAGTCACTTCCTTTTCATCCAAATGGAATAAAACTATCTATTTATGAATCAAAAGAAGAACTATTTTCTAAAATATATTATTCTATTGGTGGAGGGGAAGTTTTAAGTGAAGAAGAAATTAATAATACTTTTAATAAAAAAGATATAACACTACCTTATAGTTTTTCTAATGCAAAAGAGTTATTAAAACAATGCAAAGAAAATAAGCTTACAATTGCCCAAGTAATCTTAGAAAATGAAAAAGCTTATAGAGATGAAAAGCAAACAAAAGAGTCTCTTTTAGAAATATGGAAAGTTATGCAAACTTGTGTAAATAATGGATTAAATAGTGATGGTACACTTCCAGGAGGACTTAATGTTCCTAAAAGAGCTTATAAAATATATCAAAAATTAAAAGATAAAAGAACTATAGACCCCTTAGCTTTTGTAGATTGGATTAACCTGTATGCCTTAGCTGTAAATGAAGAAAATGCTTCAGGAAAAAGAGTAGTAACTGCACCTACAAATGGTGCAGCAGGAATAATTCCAGCAGTATTACACTATATAGTAAATTTTTTAGTAAATAAAGAAGATAAAGAAAAGGTGATTATAGACTTTTTATTAACAGCAGGTGCAATTGGTCTTTTATATCAAAGAAATGCCTCTATTTCAGGTGCAGATGTAGGATGTCAAGGAGAAGTTGGTGTTGCTTGTTCAATGGCAGCAGGAGCTATGGCTGAATTTTTAGGTGGAACAATTGAACAAATAGAAAATGCAGCAGAAATTGCAATGGAACATAATTTAGGACTTACATGCGATCCAATAGGAGGGCTTGTTCAAATACCTTGTATTGAAAGAAATGCAATGGCTTCAATGAAAGCAGTAAATGCTGCAAGAATGGCATTAAATGGTAATGGAATGCATTATGTTTCACTAGATTTAGTTATAAAAACTATGTATGCAACAGGAAAAGATATGCAAAATAAATATAAAGAAACATCAAAAGGTGGCTTAGCTGTTCATTATGTAGAGTGTTAAATTAACACTTTTAATTTCTAGCTACTTGCTAACCAAACTCCAATACCCATCATTAAAGTACCTGCTACTTTATTTACTAATCTAACATTTGAGCTATTTTGTAATAATTTACGTAAAGTCTTTCCACCTGTTGCATAGATTACTAAACATGTAAACTCTAAAACTAAAATCATAAATATTAAAACTATTAGCTGTGAAGTCATTGGCAAACTATCATCTATAAAAGGGGGAAGAAGTGCTATAAAAAATGCCCAACCTTTTGGATTTGCAATTGCTGTTACAAAACCTTGCATCGCCAAACTTTTTTTAGAAACATCATAATCACTTTTTTCTAAATTCAATGCCATTTTTCCACGTGACAACCACATTTGAATTCCAAGATAAACTAAATAAGCTCCACCACCATATTTTAAAACTAAAAATATTGTTGGGTATTGAAGCATTATAGTTGCAACTCCAATAACTGAAGATGTGGCAACTAATCCTACACCTATTAGCTCGCCATACATCATATAAAATGTTTTCTTTAAACCAATACTCATCCCCATACTAAGTGAAAGTGTCATACACATTCCAGGAGTTAGTGAAACAACAAAAAAAGTGGGAATAAAAACAGCAAGAAGTGCAAAATTTACAAAATCCAAAATAATCCTTTAAAAAAAGATTATACACAAAAGATTATAAAGGTATTAATATATTAAAAGCAAAGAACACTTTTGATAATCTAAAAAATATATATTAAATAAAAAGGTAAAACCTATGACAAAAGAATTAAGCCTTGGCAAGAAAATAAAAGATTTAAGAATCCAAAAAGATATGAATGCAAAAGAGCTAGCATATATGGCTAAAATTTCTGTTGGAATGTTGTCACAACTCGAGAATGGATTAACTCAAGGTTCAGTTGAAACCTTAAGAAAAATTGCAAAAGTTTTAGATACCTCATTAGCTGAACTATTTAAAGATGAAGATGAGAATCCAATTGAACATAATGAATCACAATATGTAGTAAGAAAGGTGAATAGAAAAAAGATATCTTTTCCAGACTTATCGTATAATTGCGAATTATTAATTCCTGATTTACAAGGAGATATAGAATTTACTTTAGTACGATTATCACCAAATAGAAGCTGCGAAGAGTCTGTATTAAATACAAAAGGTGAACATTGTATTTATGTACTTGATGGAGAAATAACAATTACTTTAAATAAAAATGAGTATATACTTCAAAAAAGAGATTCTATTCGATTCTCTCTTTTAACTCCTCATAAAATTGAAAATAGAAACCCAAAAAAAGCTTCTTATATTTCAGCAATAACTCCTATAAGTATCTAATCAATCATCTCGTAAGCTTTTTTAATATCCGTAGATTTTTTTGAAGCTATTAAAAACATTGCTGCATTTAACTTTGCAAGTTTTTCAAAATCTAAACTTGGATTTTTTGTCATATTTAAAGAATCTTCTTTACTTATAATAGACGTAGATTTTTTATAATTAATTCCAAAATACTCAGGATCTATTAAATGCTCACTAATTTCACCATCATTATTTAGCCAATATTTACACTTAGAAAAGATTTCAGGTGTTCCTTCATTTCCTTTTACAATAACTAAATGATCATAGTTTTTACCAAATAATTCATTATATTTTACAACATATGGCTTATGAAAAGCTGCATTAATTGCATACTTTGAATTCCCCGGATTAAGTAACTTTTCTACAGTATTAAAAGCTGTTCTTAAACCTAAAATATTTCTAATTTTTGTAAGATTACTTAATTCTCTAAAATAATCTGCTCTATCAAAATAATGTATATTATCATCAAATTTAATACTTGCATTTAATTCTTTAAGTGTTAAACCTTTTTTAGCAGGTTGTAATTCATCACCACTTACAACTATATTTAAATCAAACTTTTTTAAATATTTTGCAACTAATGGTAAAATATATGGATTATCAGCTTTTCCATCAAAAGGATAACCTAACTCAATTGAATTTTCTACCGTCTTCCTTTTTATATATCTTTCACATACTTCAAATGTAGTTTTTAATTCTTCATTTGTTTCAAGTCTAACTCTCCATCCTAATAAAAATGCAGCAATTTGTTCAGAATGAACACTTTGAGTAAGAATACACTGCATAGCATCAGCCATTTCAGTATTAGTCAATTCTCTATTTGATTTTGGTCCAGTTCCCACTGCTCTAATATATTCATGAAAAGCCATATTATTTCCTTAAGTTATTTATTAAATAATATCTTAATTATTTTCTTGCTTACATGATATATGTCAATTTTAATTATTAATTTAATTTTAAATAAATTTAATAATTAAAAGTTTTAATATCTTTTCAAAACACCTTATAGAATGGTACTTCCCATAAATAGGACAATTTCTATCTTAATTAAAACTTAAATTACTTGACTTTAATCAACAGGAAACATTTTACAAACTGATATAATTTCAAAGTAAAACATTAACTTGATTAAAGGAGAAAATATGTCGCTATCAAGAAGAGATTTTCTAAAAAGCTCAGCAGCAGCATCAGCAGCAGCAGCAGTAGGTATGACTATACCAGCTGAATTATCAGCAAAAGCAAATGCAGCCGAAGGTGGATGGAGATGGGATAAAGCAGCCTGTCGTTTCTGTGGAACTGGATGTGGAATTATGCTTGCTACTAAAGCTGGTAAAATTGTTGCCGTTAAAGGTGATCCTGCAGCCCCTGTAAACAGAGGTCTTAACTGTATTAAAGGTTATTTTAATGCTAAAATTATGTATGGAGCTGATAGATTAAAACAACCATTATTAAGAGTAGATTCAAAAGGTAACTTTGATAAAAAAGGTAACTTTGCACCTGTTTCTTGGGAAAGAGCATTTGATGAAATGGAAGTTAACATCAAAAAAGCACTTAAACATTCAGGTCCAGAAGGTGTTGGTGTATTTGCATCTGGTCAATATACTGTTATGGAAGGTTATGCCGCTCAAAAAATGATGAAAGGTGGATTTAGATCAAATGCTATTGATCCAAATGCTAGACACTGTATGGCTTCGGCTGTTGTTGGTTTCTACCAAACTTTCGGAATTGATGAACCATCTGGTTGTTATGATGATATTGAAATTACGGATACTATTGTTTCATGGGGTTCTAATATGGCAGAAATGCACCCTATTTTATGGTCAAGAGTTACTGATAGAAAATTATCTTCTCCTGAAAAAGTTAAAGTAATTAATATCTCAACTTATAGACATAGAACATCAGATTTAGCTGATATGGAGATTATCTTTACTCCAAATACTGACCTTGCATTATGGAATTATATTGCAAGAGAAATCGTATATAATGCTCCTGAATCAATTGATTGGGATTTTGTTAAAGAACATATCGTATTTGCAGCATCTCCTGTTAACATGGGTTATGGAATGAGAAGATCTGATGAAAAATCTATTGTTGATGGTAAATATTCTAAATTAGAAATGGAAACTATTGATAAAGAAATGGTTAAAACTATTTCAGAAACTGAAGCACCTGCACTTGCTCCTTATGGATACAAAGCTGGTGATAAAATGGAAAATAAACCAGCTGGTTTAAAACACTGGGAAATTTCTTTTGAAGAATACAAAAAATTCTTAGACCCTTATACACTTGATTATGTAGCAAAAATTTCAAAAGGTAATCCTGATGAAGATATTAATGAGTTTAAGAAAAAATTACAAACTTTAGCTTCATACTATATTGAAAAAGGAAGAAAAGTAGTATCTTTCTGGACTATGGGTATGAATCAACATACAAGAGGAACTTGGGTTAATACATTAGCATACAATGTTCACTTCTTATTAAATAAACAAGCTAAACCAGGTTCTGGTGCATTCTCATTAACAGGTCAACCATCTGCTTGTGGTACTGCAAGAGAAGTTGGAACTTTCTGTCACAGATTACCTGCTGATATGATGGTAGCAAATGGAAAACATAGAAAAATAGTTGAAAATTCTTGGAAAGTTCCTGAAGGAACATTAAATCCAGTTGGAAATCAACATATTATGAAAATTCATAGAGATATCGAAGATGGTGTTATTAAATTTGCATGGGTAAATGTTTGTAATCCTTACCAAGATACAGCATCAGCTACTCACTGGATTAAAGCAGCAAGAGAAATGGATAATTTTATTGTAACTTCTGATGGATACCCTGGTATTTCAGCAAAAGTTTCTGACCTTATCTTACCATCTGCTATGATTTATGAAAAATGGGGAGCTTATGGAAATGCTGAGAGAAGAACTCAACATTGGAGACAACAAGTATTACCAGTAGGTGATTCAATGTCTGATACATGGCAATGGGTTGAACTTTCAAAAAGATTTACTGTAAAAGACGTATGGGGTGAACAACCATTAAGAGGTGGTAAAAAACTTCCTGATGTAATCGCAGCAGCTAAAGCTATGGGATATACAGAAGATACAACTATGTATGAAATTCTATTTGCAAATGAAAAAGCTAAATCTTACAAACTAGATAAAGAAGATCCAATTCAAGCAGGATATGACAACTCTGAAGCATTTGGTGACTCAAGAAATGTTATTGGTTCAGATGGAAAAGTATTTAACGGTTACGGTTTCTTTATTCAAAAATACTTATTTGAAGAATATGCAGACTTTGGTAGAGGTCATGGACACGATTTAGCTGACTTTGATACTTATCATAAAGTAAGAGGACTTAAATGGCCAGTTGTAGATGGTAAAGAAACTCAATGGAGATTCAATACTAAATATGATCCATATGCTAAAAAAGCAAAACCTGATAGTGATTTCGCGTTCTATGGAACATTAGCAAAAGCATTAGCACAAGGTGATTTATTAGGAATTAAAGATAAAACTAAAAAATCATTAAAAAACAAAGCAAAAATATTTGCACGTCCTTACATGGATCCTCCAGAAATTCCAGATGAAACTTACCCAGTATGGTTAAGTACTGGTAGAGTTTTAGAACACTGGCATTCAGGAACTATGACTATGAGAGTACCTGAACTATATAGAGCAGTTCCAGAAGCATTATGTTACATGCATCCTGAAGACGCTAAGAAATATGGTGTTAAACAAGGTGGTTTAGCATGGGTTGAATCTAGACGTGGAAAAGTTAAAGCTAGAGTTGAGACTAGAGGAAGAAATAGACCTTCTAGAGGATTAGTATTTGTACCTTGGTTTGATGAAAAAGTTTTCATTAACAAAGTATGTTTAGATGCTACTTGTCCACAGTCAAAACAAACTGACTTTAAAAAATGTGCAGTAAAAATTTATAAAGCATAATTAAGGAGGGTATATTGTCTTGAGCAATATTAATCCTCAAATAATTAATAAAGAGTCGAAAATGAATACTGGTAAAAAAAGTCCTATAAGTGATAGAAGAAGATTCTTCCTAACAATTGCAAGAGCTACGGGTCTTGCAATTTTAGGAGGTCTAACTTGGAGTGCTTATGTTAGTGAAGTAACAGCTACTAAACTAATATTAAGACCTCCTGGTGCCTTAGAAGAAAAGGATTTTTTGGCAACATGTATTAAATGTGGTATGTGTGTAGAAGCATGTCCTTTTGATACACTAAAACTTGCTAAACCAGGTGATAATAAACCTCTTGGAACTCCATTTTTTGAGCCAAGAGATATTCCTTGTTATATGTGTCCAGATATTCCATGTGTTCCTGTATGTCCTACAGATGCACTTGATATTTTTTCTGTTCAAAATGACAAAAAAGAATTAGACATAACTAAAGCAGATATGGGTGTCGCAGTTATTGATGATAACGCTTGTATTGCTTTTTGGGGAATTCAATGTGATGCATGTTATAGAGCTTGTCCACTTTTAGGGGAAGCAATTAGCATTGAGTACACAAAGAATGAAAGAACAGGTAAACACGCATTTATGAAACCAATCGTTCACGCGGACGTATGTACTGGTTGTGGAATGTGTGAAAAAGCTTGTGTAACTGATAAAGCAGCAATTTTTGTACTTCCAAGAGAAGTAGCAGAAGGAAAAGCAGGTGATTATTATATCAAAGGCTGGGACAAAAAAGATGAGAAAAGACTTGAAAATGCAACAAGTAAAACAACACAAACAGAACTAAGTAAAGATTCCGTTTTAGATAATTTAAATAATTCGGAGGATTTATATTAATGAAAACAATATTAGATAAATATAGATTCTTAATCGCAAGAAGAATCTCACAAATTTTAATTATGGTTTTATATGTAATTGCAAATGTATATGGAATAAATTTTTTAACAGGAAATTTATCTTCATCACTTTTAGCAGGAATTATTCCTCTTAGTGATCCTTATGCTGTATTACAAATGTTTGCTGCTGGTGCAGTAATATCAATTGATATTATAGTAGGAGCTTTAATCATCACAATTTTTTATATGACTATTGGTGGTCGTGCTTTTTGTTCTTGGGTTTGTCCTGTAAATATGATTACAGACTTAGCAAACTATTTAAGAAGAAAACTAGGGTTTAATCAAATCCAGAAAAAACAACCAGCTTCTAGAAATATAAGATATTGGGTACTTGCTATTAGTTTAGTTTTATCATTTGCTATGGGTTTAGCCGCATTTGAGTTTATTTCACCAATCTCTATGGTTCATAGAGGGATTATATTTGGTTTAGGTTTTGGTTGGGCTGCAATACTAATAATATTTCTTTTTGATTTATTTGTTTTAAAAAATGGTTGGTGCGGGCATATTTGTCCTCTTGGTGGAGCATATTCACTAATAGGTAAATTTAGTTTAATTAGAGTTCATCATAATGCACCAAATTGTACAGCTTGTATGAAGTGTAAAGAAGTTTGTCCTGAAAGCCATGTTTTACACATGGTTACAAAAACTTCTATTCCTGTTTTAGATGGGGAATGTACAAATTGTGGAAGATGTATTGAAGTATGTGATGATGATGCTCTTAATTTTTCAATTAAGAATTTAAAAAAAGGAAAAGATAATGAAGTTAGGTAAATTAACTTTAGCAATCGCAACTGCAGCAACAGTATTAGTTGTTGGATGTACAGCGAGTAAAACAGTAAGTGAAGAATCTTTAGGATTAAGAAAAACAACTATATATAATGAAAAAGATACAACAGCAGATAAAGTAATGTATGGAAAAGATGCAGCAGGTGCTTCTAAAAAAATTGCAAGAGCATTTCAAGATGCTCCTCCAATGATTCCTCATGATGTAGAAGGAATGTTACCAATTACTATTGAGAACAACCAATGTACAATGTGTCATGAACCAGCAGTTGCAGAATCTATGGGTGCAACACCTATTCCAAAGTCTCACTTTATGGACTTTAGACCAAAACATAACTTTGATGGTAAACAATTTACTAAAGCTATTGATAACATGAAAAATGAAGTTTCTGTAAAACCAATAGAACAATTAGCAGGGGCTAGATTTAATTGTAGTCAATGTCATGCTCCTCAAACTACTGGTAAATTAGCAGTTGAAAATAATTTTGAAGCAGCATATACAAAAGATAATGGTGCATTTAAATCAAGCTGGGATGAAGTAATCCTTGATGATTTAGATACATTAAAAAAATAAGTTTTAAAAATGCAAAGAAGAGAGCTATTTAGCTCTCTTGCTTCTTCTTTTACTAAAAAAGAAAAGCAAGAGATTATTATTAGACCACCATATTATAAAGATGAAGAGATTTTTTTGACAAACTGCACAGAGTGTGATGGTGTATGTAGTACAGTTTGTGAAGAAAATATTATTGTTATAAAAGATGATAAAACTCCAGTGATTGATTTTTCATTAAATGGATGTACATATTGTGATGAATGTGCAATAGCTTGTCCAAATGAAGTTTTAAATATTGAAGATAAAAAGAATATAAATGCTAAAATAGAAATAGATGTAAGTACGTGTCTAGCATGGAACGATACTATGTGTTTTTCATGTAAAGATCCATGTTTTGATGATGCAATAGATTTTTTAGGTATGTTTAGACCTGAAATAAATGATAATTGTACATCATGTGGCTTTTGTATAAAAGTTTGCCCGACACAAGCTATAAAATTAACTCAATAAAGGGAAAACATGACTTTTTTAAAACCTATATTTTTTTTAATCATATTACTTTGTTCTTTAAATGCCAAAGATATAAATCCTTCTTTTACTTATTTAGCAAGTGGTGGTGTTACTGATATAGTAATAAATGATAATAAACTATATGTCGCAACTAAAGCTTCTAAAGTAGATATTTTTGATCTTGCTACACAAGAAAAAATTGATTCTATTACATTACCAAAGATAAAAGATTTTATGGGTGATGAAATAAATTCAAATATTTATAGTGTTGATGTATTAAACGATATGATACTTATTCTTTCACAAGGAAATAAAGGTGGAAGAGCTATTCATATTTATAAAGACTCTAAACTTAAAGAGATTATCTCAGCTAAAGAAAGAATGTTTATAGCTAGAGCAAAATTTGTATCAAAAGATAAAATCATATTCTCTCTTTTATCAAATGAATTGTATTTATATGATTTAAAAACAAATAAAGAGATATATCAAGTACAGTTATCTCAATCAAAATTTTCTAACTTTGCCTTAACAGAAGATAAAAAAGAGATAATAATTGCAGATGAAAGTGGTGATTTAAAATTAGTTGATATTGCTAGTTCTAAAATAATAAAAGTTTTCTCAAAACAAAACCTTGATAATGTATTTCAAGTTGATATTAAAAACAATATCATTTTAACAGCAGGACAAGATAGACGAGCTGCTGTTTATGAGCGTAAAAATAGTTCAGCTTATCATAAAAATACATCATTTCTAATATATAGTGCCGGACTAAGTCCAAGTGGAAAAATAGCAGGAATTGCAAGTAATGAGAATAACGAAGTTAAAATATTTAATACACTAACTCAAAGTGACTTGCATATGCTAAAAGGGAATAATACAACACTTACAAATATTGTATTTATAAATGAAAAAGAAGTTTTTGTTTCAAGTGATGATAAAAGAGTTAATTATTATAAAATTGATTAAATTAAAAGGATTATAAAATGAATGTTTCAAGTATCGTAGTATCAACATTACCAAAATACCTAGATGAAGTAGTAGAGTCTTTAAAAAATTGTGATGTTTGTGATTATCATATGCATGATGAATTAGGAAGAATTATTATTACAATTGAAGGTGCTGGAGTTGAAGAAGAGCTAAAAAAATTAAAAGTTATTGAAAATATTCCTCATGTAGCAAGTGCAGATATGCAAATGGCTTATAGTGAAGATGAACTAAGTTCTCACATGGAAGTTTTAGATAACGCAGACCTGGTTCCAAAAGTTTTAAATGATCAGGATGTAAATCCTAAAGACATTGTTTACAATGGTGATTTAAAGAAAAAAGATTTAGAAGGTTTTGCTAGAACATTTGATAATACAGGAAAATAATTATGGAATATAACTCAAGTAATTTTTTATTAGAAACTATAGTACCTCAAGAGGAACTAATCGTATCAAGAACAGATTTAAAAGGCAATATAACTTATGTGAATGATACTTTTGCTCAAATCTCAGGATATGAAGCAAATGAACTTATTGGTAATCCACATAGTATAGTAAGGCATCCAGATATGCCTAAAGCTGTATTTAATGACTTATGGGAAGAATTAAAAACAAAAGGTAAATGGTCTGGTTATGTAAAAAATTTACGTAAAGATCAAGGTTACTATTGGGTTTATGCTGAAATTTCAGAAGTATTAAAAGATGGGGAATTAGTAGAATATAAATCTATTAGAAGTCCTATGAGTTTTGAAAAAAAAGTTGAATATCAAGTTAAATATGATCAATTAAAATTAACTTCTGGGGAACTAGTTCGTCATATAAGTTATAGTGAATATAAAAAATAGTAAAAATCCAGATTTTACACCTACAGAATAACAAAAAATACACAAATATATAGTAAAGTTATAATTATGAAAAACATATTTATTCTTATAACTTTACTAGCTCTATTATTAACAGCTTCAAATGCTTACTCAACACAAATAAAAACTGCACATGCAATTGGTATTTTTCATGAAAATGGAAATGGTGAAAATATACAACACTTACGAAAAACAAAAGATGATTATAACGGTACATGTTTTTCAAAAATAGTAATATTTGGGAAACTAAACAATATCATACCAGAAGTAAGAATAGGTAGCTCAAAAGGTAGTTTTATAAGATCAATAGCTATTTATAATAAGCAAAAAATAAAAATAGCACAAGAGATGACTTTTAAACATAATAACGTAAAAAAAGGCTATCTTGAAGTAAGAATTAAAAATAAACTATATGATTCAAAAGTATTTATAAAATAGAAAATTATTGATTTATATCATTAATATAATTTCTTATTCCTAGTATACTTACACCATAATAAGAAGCTTTACCACTCCCCTCCTTTTAAAATATAAAAAGTCAATATAAGATTTTTCACGGTAAAGTTTCTATTATATTTATATGAAAATATCAGAAAAGTATTTTAATTTACAAATTTCGAAAAAAAATGATAACGTAGCATTAAAATAGCATTTTTTATGATATACTTTCAGCAATAGAAGTTTTATCTATTATCTCTCCTTAGTAAAAGAATTACGTAGCTGTAAAATTTTTTTCAGGATAAGACTTCTTTTAATTACTCATTATTGTAAAAAATCAAAATTTTTATAATGTTAAAATGATTTTTATTTCTAAATATAATTGAATACTTTTTTTATATAAATAAAGTCAGAGTGTGCGAACAAAAAAAGGATAAGTTAAATAACTTATCCTTTTTTTTTAGCTCATACTTTTTAAGGACTAGGTTTTATAAAATCTAACAGAAAGTTATAAGATGAATTAATTGATGCAAATTTATCATTATCTTTACCATCATAAACATCAGGATGATATTTCTTTGCCATTAATCTATATTGTTTTTTTATCTCATTTCTAGTTAATTGTTTCTCATCTATATTTGCTTCAAATAAGTTTTCTATATGTTTTTTAACTATATCTTTTTTTGAATAATTACCTTCACCAAATTGTTTTTTAAACTCTTCATGTTCTTTTTGTCTTTCAATTTGATTTATAATAAAAACATAAAGCCCATAGTTTATAAAGAATATAGCAATAAATGATAAAGAGAATAAAAAGGATACAAACACCCAATTTGCAAGAAATACAAGTAATGATACTTTTTTAACTAATGTAATTATTTTAGCTTGTAACTGTTTTACTTTTAACATTTCAGGATTAAAATATCTAATAATTACAACAAACTGAAGGAATAATAAAATATAAAGTACAGTGTTAAGAGAATACGCTTTTATATGGATATTGAATAAAGAGAAGTACAGCACAAAAAAAGAAGTGAAGATAAAAGTAGAATGGAATTTATTAGCAAGAGCATCCATAATCTTATGTGCAACTCTATTTTTTCTAACAAATATTTTTTTAATTAATAAGAGTATTACTCCTAGAAATATTTTTAGTATTTTTTTTATCATTTTTCCAATCTTTAATTAAAAAAATTAGCTCAAAAGAGCCAATTTATTTACATATATTTTTTTAAAACTTCTGGAATTCTTACACTTCCATCTTCATTTTGATAATTTTCCATAATTGCAACTAAAGTTCTTCCAACTGCAAGTGATGAACCATTTAATGTATGAGTTAATACATTTTTCTTCCCATCTTTATATCTAATTTTAGCACGTCTGCTTTGGAAATCTCTTGTATTTGAAATTGAAGAAATTTCTCTATATTTGTTTTGTCCAGGTAACCAAACTTCTAAGTCAATTGTTGTTGCCGCAGAAAAACCTAAGTCTCCTGTACATAATTGCATCTTTTGATGTGGTAATCCTAATGAAGTTAATAAATCACTTGCACACTCTACCATTTTAAGAAATACTTCTTCACTTTGTTCTGGTTTAGTAATAGCAACCATTTCAACTTTATCAAATTGATGTTGTCTAATAAGACCTCTAGTATCTCTACCTGCAGATCCTGCTTCTTTTCTAAAACAAGGAGTATAAGAAGTAAGTAACATTGGAAGTTCTTCAGAAGATAGAATCTCATCATTTACTAAATTTGTAAGTTGAACTTCTGCAGTTGGAATAAGATATAAATCTTCACCATCAATTTTAAATAAGTCATCTTCGAACTTTGGTAATTGTCCAGTTCCTTGAAGTGTATTTTTATTTGCCATAAAAGGAACATACCACTCTTCAAAACCTCTTTTAGAGTTAAAATCTAACATGTAGTTGATTAATGCTCTTTCCATCTTTGCCGCTTGACCTCTCATAGCTACAAATCTAGACTTAGCTAACTTTACACCTCTAGTAAAGTCTAAAGAACCGTCTATTTCACCTAAATCCCAATGCTCTTTAGGTTCAAAAGTAAACTCTGTTTTTTCACCAATAGTGTCTAAAATAACATTTTCATTTTCATCTGCACCATTTGGAACACAATCATCAGGAAGGTTAGGAACACCAAGGGCAATTGAAGTAAGTTCTTCTTCTAAAACTCTCACCTCATCTTCTAAAGTTTGTTTATTAGCTTTAAGTTCATTTATATTTGCTTGAAGCGGTGCTATATCTAAGCCCTCTTTTTTATATCTTCCGAACTCACGTGAAAGTTTATTTTGCTCAGCTGTAACATTTTCCATATCTTGTCTTTTTTGCTTTGCATTTTCTGAGATAGATTTTAAGTTGTCTAAAATTTCTTGAGCTACACCTTTTCTTTTTAAAGCGCTAGCCATAGTATCAAAATCTTTTTGTAGTAGTTTTATATCAATCATCTTTTCTCTTTGTATTTATATTTTTTTGCATTATATCTAAAAATTGCTACAAAGAGATTAGATGAAAGAAGAATATTATCCGTTCATTACCATTTTAATTAGAACTTCACCTTCTGTATATTCAGTTTTAAATCTATGTTTCTCACAAAATTCTTCATTCATAACTATACACATTTCATTTGCTTTTTCTAATGCAGCATCAATTGTTTCGCATTCAGTAACTTGTTCAAAGTCTGAATTTCTAAAACAACCACATGCTCTTTCAACTCTTACTATTGCCATAATATATCCTTTAATTTTTCGCGAATTGTATCATAAACATATTTTAATTAGCTTTTAGTACTATCTTATATATACTTTTATAAAGTTTTGTATAAGATATAAATAAAAAAGATTCCAAATGAAAAATAAAGTTTTACTTGTTTCACTTTTAGTTTTAGTATTTATAATTGCTTCGTTTTATATAACAATTCAGTTTATACAACCTCTTCCAAAAAAAGAGTTTACAATAGCAACTGGTTCACAAAATGGTCAATATTACAAAACAGCACTGATATATAAACAAATACTAGAAAAGCAGAAAGTAAAAGTAAATATAATTACATCAAATGGATCAATTGATAATCTTCAATTAATAAAAGATAAAAAAGCTGATATGGCATTTATTCAAAATGGTATAAATTATGATCAAAAAGAAACACAAATAAGTGCTTTAGCTTCAACTTATTATGAGCCTTTATGGATATTTTATAAAAATGAAAAATATACTATGGATTATATAGTCGAATTAACTTCAAAGAAAATATCAATAGGGCAAAAAGGAAGTGGAACTAATGATTTAGCATCAAAAATATTAAGTGACAATAATATTGATAATACAAATTCAAATATTTTAAATTATTCAACACAAGAAGGAAAAGAAAAACTTTTAAGTGGAGAAATTGATGCTATTTTTATAGTTAGCTCACCTGATTCTACTGTAATTAAAGAGTTATTAGAAAATCCTGATATAAATCTTTTTAGTTTAAAAAGAGCAAAAGCTTATAGCAGAAAATATAATTTCTTAGAACCTATTAAACTTTATGAAGGAACAATTAATTTATATAAAAATGTACCTTCTGAAAATATTAACCTTTTAGCTACAACAGCTTTACTTGTTGCAAGAGATGATTTTTCAGAAGAGTTAACTAGATTAGTTTTAAAAAGTATTAAAGATATACATAATAAGAAAAATCTTTTTGAAGCAGAGAACCAATTTCCTCATTTAGATAATGTCACTATAAATATAAATGAAGAAGCTCAAAGATACTTTGACTATGGAGATACATGGCTAGAGAAAATTTTTCCTTATTGGATAGCTTCCAATCTTGATAGATTAAAGATTTTAATCATACCTTTACTAACTCTTTTAATACCTTTAATTAAAGGGACTTTACCTCTTTACAAGTGGAGTGTTCGTTCAAAAATATATAGATGGTATGATGAACTTCAAGCACTTGATTTAGCTTTAGAAGGTTTAGAAATTGAAGAGTTAAAAAATAAACTTTTAGAAGTTGAAGAATTAAAAAATGAGATTAAACTAGAGACAAAGGTTCCACTTTCTTATATGGGTGAGTATTATGATTTAATTATGCATTTAGAACTAATAATTTCAAAATTACATAGTAGAATAAACAATAATTAATTTTAGCTACTTTTGCTATAATTACAAAAAAATTACAAGGAAATAAATTTTGAGAATTTTATCAGGTATTCAACCATCAGGAACTATTCATATTGGAAACTATTTTGGAATGGTTAAAAAGATGATTGAATCTCAAAATGACGGAGAGCTATTTGCATTTATTGCCTCTTATCATGCACTAACATCAGTTAAAGATAAAGCTTTATTAGAACAAAATACTTTTGAAGCAGCCGTTAACTTTTTAGCATTAGGAATGGATCCAGAAAAATCAACATTTTGGGTACAGCATCATGTAAAGGAAGTATTAGAACTTTACTGGATTTTATCGAATCATACATCAATGGGACTACTTGAACGTGCTCATTCATATAAAGATAAAACAGCAAGAGGTATACAAGCAAATCATGGACTATTTTCTTATCCAGTATTAATGGCTGCTGATATTTTACTTTTTGACTCAAATATTGTTCCTGTTGGAAAAGATCAAATTCAACACGTTGAAATGACAAGAGATATTGCAACTTCTATTAATCATGCTTATAAGCAAGAATTATTTGTATTACCTGAGTCAAAAGTTGATGAAGAAGTAGCAACAGTTCCTGGAACAGATGGTGCCAAGATGTCTAAATCTTATGGAAATACAATTGATATGTTTAATACGAAGAAAAAGATTAAAAAACAGGTTATGGGAATAGTTACAGATTCTAAAGAACTTGAGGAAGTAAAACAGTGGGAAAATTGTAATATTTATAAATTATCTGAATTATTTATGAATGAAAATGAATTAAAAGATTTACAAAAAAGATATGAAACTCCAGGTGAAGGATATGGACACTTTAAATTATCATTACTTGAAAAAATAAATGAACATTTTGCACCATATGAAGAAAGAAGAGCACATCTTTTAGAAAATCCTAAAGAGGTACATGAGATACTTGCTTTTGGAGCTTCTAAGGCATCTAAAATAGCAAGTGAAAAGATGAGAGTTGTAAGAGACGCAATTGGTTTAATATAAAAGAGAACTTTCTCTTTTATATTTAAAACTTTTATTTACTAAACTACTTTTACGCTTATTACATTTTCTATATTATTAGCAATTTTTTCAACTCTTTCTTGCCAAAGTTTTCCAAAATCTTTTTTTTCAACATCATTTGCATTCCCTTGAACACATTTTTGCATTAAAGTTTGCATTGAAGGGTCAAATTGTATTGAACTTGGATCATAAACTACATCAACACTTTGTTTTGTATCAATTCTTGTAAATCTAGCACTTGCATCACTTATATCTTGCTCAAATTTTAAAAGATAATTACGGTCAAACTTCCCGCCTATTCCTTTAAAACCATTTGTAGTACATGCACCTGTAATATTCATAGCTACATTTCCAATTACACCTGCTACTGCCTCACTTTGTCTTTGTGAAAATGAAACTTCTATTTCACCTCTTTTAGCAATTTCTTCAGGATATAAAGCTTTAAGTGCTTCTAAATTCATAAGATAAGCACCTAAAACTGTAGGACATGAATGCCCTGCACCTTTTACAATATCCAAGTATGAAATTTCATAAATTCCATCTTCAAATGTTCCTAAAAATGATGATAATTCATCTTGTACTTTGATTGTTTCAATTTTGTTATAAAAATCTGGGTAAGTCATAATTTTGTGCCTTTTATATTTAACACAAAATTATAAATAGTTTTGTGTTAGTTAGTTTTTTTACAAATAAAAATTAATTTATCAGCATCTTCATCACTGTGTAAATTAAATTCTCTTATTTCTTGAATTTCGAAATTGCATTTTTTTAACAATTTTATTAAAAATTCTTTTGAGTGATATTCTTGTATTATAGAGTCACTCTGTTTTGTATATAAATTATCTTTATTTTTCTCAAAAAGTGTTAAATCTGTTTGAAGTTTTTCATTTTCAAAAACTGCATCTATTCCAATAAATCTATCATCTAAATCTATTGTGATACAACCTTGTGCAATATATTCAAATCCAAAATGCGAGTTTACATCAAATACAAAATATCCGCCTTGATTTAAAACAAGATTTGTTTCTTGTATAAAACCTTCTAAATGCTCACTTGGAATATAATTTAATACATCAAAAATAGCTGTTGCACAATCATATTTTTCTTTTACATCACTTAAAGCAATTGCTTTAGCATTTAAATTTTTAGCTTCACAAACTTTGATTTGCTCTACACTTAAATCAATACCAAAAGCAGTTTTTTTATTGATTTTTAGATTATCTAGAAAGTATCCTTGACCACAACCAATATCTATAATATTATCAAGTTCATTAAGCATAACAAACTCCATAAATTGTTTGTGAAGAGTATAAACCTCATCTTCAAAATCTAAAAATGGTTCAATCTTTGAATATAACTCTAATCCCATTATAATTGTGCTTCAATCTTTTCTTTTAAGTCTAAGATTAAATCTTTTTTAGCATAAAATGAGTTTTTATTAGCAATTAAATGGGCAGAACTTTCCATAATTGTAGGACCTACTTCTAAACCATTTTGTTTCATTGTTTCACCAGTTTCGACAATATCAACAATACAATCAGCTAAATCTACAAGTGGTGCTAATTCTATAGAACCATATAGTTTAATAATATCAACAGCCATTGCTTTTTCTTCAAAATATCTTTTTGCAATTTTTTCATGTTTTGTAGCAATTGTGATTTTACTTTTATTAAAATCTAATTCTTCTCCACGTTTAAGTCCAAATGCAACTTTACAGCGTCCAAGTTCTAAATCAAGTAATTTAATTAAGTCATACTCTTTTTCTTCTAATACATCAAGTCCTACTACACCTAAATCAGCAGCTCCATGCATTACATATGTTGGTACATCTTGATTTCTTACATTTAAAAATCTAAACCCAGCTTTTTCAAGTATTAATTTTCTATCTTCAAAAATAAACTTTTCTCCAAAAGCTTTTTCAAACTTTTCTAAAGTTTCTTTAGCAATTCTTCCCTTAGGCAATGCAATTGTTAGCATCAATAATCCTTTTCATATTTTCAAATATTAAATCTTTTTTATATACACTATTTTTAAAATACCCACTTAACAACTTTCCATCTCCACCTGTAAATATAATATTCTTATTTTTAGCAACTTCTTTGATTGGTAAAATGATGGATTTCATCATAGCATATTGTATGGCATCTTTTGTTTGAAGCGGTATTTTATCTAAATTTATATCTTTTTCAAAATCAAATTTTAGTTTTTTGGATATTTTGGGATAAGCTTTAATAAAAGCACTTAATCCAAGTAATATAAAACCACCTTTGTGCTTACCTTTTTTCATAATATCAACTGTAATTGCACTTCCTGCATCAACAATAATAGCATCTTTAACAAATAAGCAAGCAAGTACTCTATCAATTCCTTGACCTTTATATTCTGTTTTAAAATCTAAATATTCTTTTATATCTACAGCATCGGGGTTAGATTGTAAAAGCTTTTTTCTTGCTTTTTCATTTACTGATACAAAAACTATTTTTTCTTTAAACTTGGGAATTCTATCGTTTAAAGAATATTTCTTATGTTTTTTTCCAATTAAAAAATGGAAAGTTGTATTACCAATATCACATAAAATCAATATAAACACTCCATTTATTATCTTCTAAATATGCTTTTGCTTTTGAGCATAAAGGAGAAGATATCAATAATACTTTTCTTTTAAAATTATGATCAACATGTGAAGATAATGTTTCACAAAGAACCATTAAATCATCCGCATTTTTTCTTAAAAATCTACTTTTTGCATCTACTGTAAAAATAGCGTAAAACTCTTTTTTAACAGAAGTAGCTTGATAAATACCTATTTTTTTTCGTGAACCTAATTCTTTTGCAGTAACTTCGCTTATTTGTTTAAATATAATATCTTTTTTTGTAAAATAATTTGTTAATTCTTTCAATTTCTGCCTTTATATAAGTGCGATTATAACAAATTAAATCTTTTATCTTATGATTAAAATAAATTCTTCATTTTTTATACTCTTTTATACATCAAATCTCTTAGCTTTTCGATACTATATGAAAAAAATTAAGTATGAATTATAAATGAACAAAATAACTTACGAAGAACAAACAAAAATCACAAGAGCTATTATCAAAGCTGCTGTTTTAATGTTGGAATTTGGTGCAGAAAGTAGACTTATTGAATTAACTGCTCAAAGACTTGGAAATGCTTTAGGTGTAGACTCTGTAGAAGTTTCACTTATCCCATCTGCAATAGTATTAAGTACTTTAAGCAATAATCAAACACAATCAGTTACTACAACAAGAAGGGCTCATCATAAACCAATTAATATGTCTATTGTTTGTGATGTTCAAAAAATGTGTCATGATTTAGAAAAAGGTAATCATAATGTAGATTTTGTTTTTAATACTATAAAAGGAATTCAACCTAAGTATTATAATAGATGGTTAGTTATATTTATGGTTGGTTTATCTTGTGCTTCTTTCGCTTATTTAACGGGCTCTGATCTACAAGCTTTCTTTGTAACTTTTGTAGCTTCTAGTTTAGCAATGTTTACAAGACAAGAATTAGCAAAAAGAAAATTCGTTCTAATACTAACTTTTATGTTTACAGCTTTTGTAGCAACAATTATCTCAGGTCTTTCTCAAATTTATAATTTAAGCTCTACTCCTAATATTGCACTTTCATCTAGTGTTATATTACTAGCACCTGGTTTTCCTTTTGTAAACTCAGTTTTAGATGCAGTAAAGGGTTATCTCGCAATGGGATGGGGACGTTGGATGCAAGCTGTTTTATTAACTGTTGCTACTTCACTTGGGATTATTTTAGCACTTGCACTATTAAGTTTAAAAGGATGGTAAGATGATTAGTGAATATATTTTAAATGCAATTTTTGCAGCTATTCCAGCTTTAGGTTTTGCAATGGTTTTTAATGTTCCTAAGCACACACTTATTTACTGTGCCTTTGGTGGAGCTATAACTTATACTGCTAGAGTTGCATTTCAAGATATGGATATTCCATTAGAATTAGCCACATTTTTAGCTTCAACAATTATTGGAATCGTTGCACTTTATTGGTCTAAACAGTTTGTTATTCCAAGACCTGTTTATACTATTCCTGCTATTATTCCTTTACTTCCTGGGACATATGCATTTACAGCAATTATAAATTTAATAGATATGAATGCTCATGGCGTTACACCTGAGCTTATTAATCTATTTATAGAGAATGGTTTAAAAACAATTATAATTTTAGGTGGGATTGGATTAGGATTAGCTTTACCATCTTTATATTCGATTAGATATACTAGACCAATAACTTAAAAAATTTAAAGAAGATGTGGTTACCTTGAAGATGCAGTTATTAGTGCAAGAAAGATTAGTAATTAAGTTACTTTAATTTTTTAATGTAAATAAATAAGAGAGAAAACCCTCTTATTTATTAATACCTCTAGCACCTATATTTCCATACCTATGGAATGAATGTGAGATTGATTGTTCAATAAAGTAATTTAAAAGTTCTAACCTTCCTTCCATCATTGGTTCTTGTCTTATTATAAAAGTTAAAGATTTAACAGCTTCTTTAAATACCATATGTGGTACCTTAGAAATATTAGAATAAATCACTCTATCATATTTACTAAGTGTTTTTATCATCTGTTCATTTGTTTGTGAAATTAAACTATCTCTACTTGTAAATAACTCATTTGCATTTTCTAAGAAAGAACTAACTAAGTCATTATTTTCAATCGAAACTTTAAAATGAACTCCTGATACTCTAGATGCTAAAATTCTTGAAACAGTTTCAAAAATCGTATCATCACTTGATACTCTAATTAATACATTTTCTAATGGAATATATTTAAAGTGGTTATCTTCTCCTCTAACTTTAGCATAATCTTTTTCTTTTGAAAATTCATTTTCAAAGTTTTCATAATATGATTGTAATGCTAATTCTAATTTTTCAAAATCTTGCTTTTCATTTTGAGTATCTTTACATTTTGCAATAAATTGTGTTAGTTCTGTATTATATTTTTTAGAAACTTTTGGAAAATCACTTTCTTTAATATCTACAAATTGTGTAATATAGTTATAGAAACCTGCTTTTCTTCCAGCTCCAATTGCAGATTTTCCCATTCCACCAAAAGGTTGTCTTAATACTATAGCTCCTGTTGTTCCTCTATTTATATAAAGGTTACCAGCATTTAAATTTTCTTTCCAATATGTAACTTCTCTTTCATCTAAAGATTCAATTCCTGAAGTTAATCCATATCCAGTAGCATTTACAATATTTACAGCATGCTCTAAATCACTTGCTCTAATAACTGCTAAAACAGGACCAAATAATTCATTCATATGAATAAAACTACCTTCATTTACTCCCCATTTAATTGATGGTTTTAACATATACGGATTGTTATTTACAAACTCAGGTGCTAATGCCCAAGCTTCATCACCTTCAAGCTCATTTAAAGCCTTTTCAAGGTTACCACTTACTTTATTAGCAAGTGTTCCAATTCTGTTTTTAAAGTCCCAAATAGAACCTACATTCATTGAAGCTGCAGTATCAATTAACGCTTTTTTAAATCCTTTATCATTATAAACTTCATCTTCTAAAACTAAAAGTGAAGTAGCAGAACATTTTTGTCCAGAGTTTCCAAAGGCACTTTGACATACATTTTTAACAGCTTGTTCTCTATCCGCCATATTTGTAACTATTGTTGCATCTTTACCACCAGTTTCTGCTGATAAGAATAAATCATTTCTAGTTTCTAACATTGTTGAAGCTGTATCTTCCCCACCTGTTAGAATTAAAAAGTCTATATCTTTATTTGGTATTAAATACTCACCTGCAAGAGCTCCTGGACAAGGAAGGAATTGTAATGTATTTTTAGAAATTCCAGCATCCCAGAAACATTTACACATTTCATATGCACATAAGGCTGCTGCTGATGCTGGTTTAATAATCACTGTATTTCCAGCAGCTAAAGCTGAAGAAACACCACCAACTGGAATAGCAATAGGGAAATTCCAAGGTGGTACAACAACACCTACACCTTTTCCTGACAATTCTAAATTATCAAAATTATCAAAATGTCTTACTGCATGTGCATAAAATTCAATAAAATCAATTGCTTCTGAAACTTCTACATCAGTTTCTGTAAATACTTTTCCAACTTCAGCAGCTGCAACTCCAATTAAATCATCTCTTCTCTCACGAAATTTAATAGCAGCTTTTTTTAATGCTTCATGTCTTTGTTCATGAGATAAATCTCTCCAACCATCTATATCTTTCCTTGCTACTTCAACTGCTTTTTTAATATCTTCTTCATTAGCTAAGGCAAATCTACCTGCTAGAACATTATCCTCAAGTTGAGATTTATCAATTGCATCATAAATTTTACGTTCACCAATTAAATCTTTGCCAGCAACAACAACAGGAGCAATAGTGTGCTTAGTATCACTTGTATGTTTCCATTTTTTTACAATATTTCTAGCCCACTCATGGTTTTTAGGAAGTACAAAATCCGTATCTGCTTCGGCATGATAAGAGTTTGTATCAAATGAAGAGTTTGAGAAATCATCCCATTTTTCATTTAATCTATCCTGAGTTCTTTTTGCACCAACAAAAGAAGTTTTCTCACGCTCAAAAGACTCTTTAAAAAGGTTCTCTTGCATTTTCCAATCTTTTGAACCAACTGTTAATCCAAATGAATATCTAATAAAGTTATTAGGACCAGTATTTTCATCAAGTCGTCTAACTAAGTATGCAATTGCATTTGTAAATTGTTCTTTTGCAGCAGTTGGAGCATATAAAATTACTTCTTTTGAAATTTCTTTAATTGCTAATCTTGCAGCTTCACTCATACCTTCTAACATCTCTAATGTATGATACTTTGAAACATCATTATCTTGAGCTAATTGTGTAGCATACGCTAACTCAAATAAGTTATGAGAAGCTGTTCCTATATGCATAAATGGTGCATTTTCTTTTTGAAGTGCATATCTTGCCATTCTTTTATAGTTTGAATCTGTATCTGATTTCTCAGTATAAGTAACCATTTCCCAATGCTTTTGAGATGCTTCTGTTTCTTCCATCTCCATATTTGCACCCTTAACAAGTCTAAACTTAATAGGACTGCCACCATTTTCAACTCTTTTTTTAGCCCATTCACATAAATCTTTTTGAACATTAAATGAATCTGGTAAATATGCTTGAAGTACGATACCTGCGTAGAAATCTTTAAATTCAGGTTTTTCTAAAGTCTTTTTAAAAACCTCAACTGTAATATCTAAATCTCTATATTCTTCCATATCAAGATTAATAAATTTATTTGACTTTGTTCCATCTTGTGCTGTATAAGGATATTTAGCAGCTTGTGCATAAATTTTACTTAATTTTTCTACTAAGATTTCAACTGTATGATCAAAATCAAGTGCAGAAATTTGAGAGAAAATTGTAGATATCTTAACTGAAAGATAGTCAATATTAGGATTTGATAAAGCTTTTAAATACTTATCCAATCTTTCTTGTGCTTCTTCTTCTCCTAAAACAACTTCTCCAATTAAATTAAGATTTACTCTAGTACCTTCAGATTTTCGTAATTTTAAGTGTTTATTAAAAGGCTCATCTTCACCTTTAATAACAACTGTTTTTGTATCTTCTCTAATTTGATTTATAAATAAAGGAACTGATAAATTGGGTAAAAATTTGCCAAAGTTTTCAAATAACCATAATAATGTTTTATCTTTTGTTGTAAAGAAGTGTGCCATTCCATGCTTTTGCAATAAAAATATGATTTGATCTGCAATTCTTGCATTCGATTCACATCTAAAACATTGGTCCATTAACTCAATTAATAATGCTTTATCTTTTGGGTGATCTAACATTTTATTCATCTTAACATAAAATTCTCTATCAAAGTCACTAACTAATTGAGTTGCTCTGTTTTGCCATTTTTCTGCTAGTTTTATTGATGAATTTATTAATTCTTCTTCATTTTTCATCTATTATCCTTAAAATTTATTGGTTTTTAAATTAATTTTAAGTAGTTTTAGAGCGCACGCTTTTATATGTGCTCAAGAGGGGAGTAACCGCCAAGTATCACCCTCTTACTACTTTAAATACTCAAACACTATAATTAATGTTTTTTTCCTAAATATGCTTCTTGAATTGTTTTTGAATTTAATAACTCTTCAGCCGTACCTTCATGTGTTATTTTTCCAACTTCAAGCACATAAGCGCGATCTGCTAATTTTAAAGCAGCTTTAGCATTTTGCTCAACTAATAAAACTGTAACTCCAGTTTGAGCAATTTCTTTTACTGCTTTAAAAATAGCCTTAATTAAAATTGGTGCTAATCCAAGTGAAGGTTCATCTAAAATTAGTAGCTTTGGTTTAGACATAATAGCTCTACCAATTGCTAGCATTTGCTGCTCCCCACCTGAAAGTGTCCCTGCAAGTTGCTTTCTTCTCTCTTTTAGTCTTGGAAGAATGTCATAAATCCATTCTAAAGTCTCTTTATCATGATCTTTAAGTGTATAAGCACCCATCATTAAGTTTTCTTCAACTGTTAAAATTCCGAAAACTCTTCGTCCTTCTGGGGAATGAGACATTCCAAGACCAACAATATCATGTGCTTCACATTTTGTAACATCATTTTTATCAAAAACAATAGATCCAGATTTTGCCTTTATAAGTCCAGAAATTGTTTGTAATGTCGTTGTTTTACCAGCTCCATTAGCACCTAAAATTGTTACAACCTCACCACGTCTAACTTGTAATGAGATTCCTTTAATAGCTTCAATTGCTCCATAAGATACATGAAGGTCTTTTATATCTAGTAATATTTCATTATTAACCATTACTCATCCTCCTCATCATCTGTTCCAATATAAGCTTCAATTACTCTAGGATCACTTTGAACAAAAGAAGGCTCACCCTGAGAGATTTCTTTTCCAAAGTTAATAACTGTAATATAATCAGTTAATTTCATAACCATTTCCATATCATGTTCAATCATCATAATACCAAGTCCCATCTCTTTAATTTTTAAGATGATGTTTGTTAATTCAATTGTTTCATTTTCATTAAGACCAGCTGCTGGCTCATCTAAGATTAAAATCTCTGGATTAGCAGCAAGTGCTCTTGCCATTTCAATTTTTCTTTGGTTTCCATAAGATAAATCTCCTGCTGGAGTATCTGCAAATTTTGTTAATCCAAAAAAGTCCATAAGTTCTTCAACTTTTTTCCAATATTTTTTTTCATCAGATCTATAAGCAGAAGTATGAATAATTGAGTGATACCATTTTTGCTTTGACTTTGTATGAGTACCTGCTATTATATTTTCAGCAACACTCATTTCTTTAAAAAGTCTAATATTTTGGAATGTTCTTAAAACTCCTCTTTGAGCAATTTTATGAGGACTCATTCCTGTAATATTTTCACCTTTATATTTTATAGTTCCTTCTTCAGGAGTATAAATACCTGTAACACAGTTAAAAAGTGTAGTTTTACCAGCCCCATTTGGACCAATAATTCCATAAATTTGACCAGGTTTAACTTTAATAGTTAAATCATCAATTGCAACTAATCCATGGAAAAATTTTGAAACATTTTCAATTTCTAATACATATTCCATTATTTATCCTCCCCTGCTTTTGATGCTTTTAGTGCTTTTTCTTTAAGAAATTTTGGAATATTTCCAAATTTCGCTGGCCAAACACCATTTGGTCTTAAAATCATTGTTAATACCATTGCAGCACCAAAAATTAGATATCTTGATTCCTTAAACTCAGTAAATAACTCAGGTAATACAAACATTACAAATGTTCCAATAATAATTCCAGGAAGTGAAGCAGATCCACCAACAAGAACAATTGCAAAAAACATAACAGATTGCATAAAGTTAAATGACTCAGGACTTACTGCTGAATACTGAATAGCAAATACAGCTCCTGCAGCTCCTGCAATTCCAGCTCCTAATGCAAAGGCAAATAATTTATAATAAGAAACATTTATTCCCATAGATTTAGCAGCTATTTCATCTTTATGAATGTAATATAACGCTCTTCCATAAGCTGAAGTATCTAGGTTTCTAATAATTAAAAGTGTAATAACTAATAAACCAAATGCTAAATAGTAAATTGAAGTATCAGAGAATAATTCATAACCAAAAATCCTAACTACATCAATTCCAAAAATACCATTTGGACCTCCTGTTAAACCAAATACATCATTTGATAAAACTTGTTCAAAGATAATATTAAAACCAATAGTAGCAACTAGTAAATAGTCACCTCTTAAGTGAATAATTGGACCAGCTAAAAGAATCGAAAATATAACTGGAATAATAATAGCAAATGGAATTGTTGCAATAATTTCTAAACCAAAATGTACATTTAAAATAGCAGTTGTATAAGCTCCTAATCCAAAGAATATTGCATGACCCATATTAAAAATACCAGCACGTCCTAAAATAATATCTTGAGAAAAAGCAACTACTGCAAATACTAAAAATGTAATACCAATACTTAACCAAGCAGAATCAACAATAAATGGGAAAACTGCCATTACACATATAAATAGTGTAGCGATAATCGTAGTTTTATTCATTATACTTTCTCCGCTGTTTTTTCACCAAGAATTCCAGTTGGTTTTACAATTAAAATTACAATTAATAAAATAAATGTAAATGTTTCTGCCCATTCTGTTGAAATATAACCTGAAATCATCGCATTGAATAATCCAAGTAAAAGTCCACCTAACATTGCTCCAGGAATTGAGCCAATACCACCAATAATTGCTGCAATAAAGGCATTTAACCCATAAAGCCATCCCATATCAAATGTAAGACCTCTATAGTACATACCAATAAATAAACCACCAATTGCACCTAACATTGAACCTACAATAAATATAATCATAATAATTCTATTAACATTAATACCCATAAGTTTTGCCGCATCTTGATCAATTGCAGTTGCTCTTATTGCTGTACCCATTTTTGTTTTATTAATAAAGATATAAAGAGAAACCATTAAAACAGCCGATAATGCTAAAATTACTAATTGTGTAAATGAAATAATCACTCCACCAAAATTCCATGACGTTGCAGGGAATACATCAGCAGGAAAAATTTCCATATTTGGTCCCCAAATTAACATAATTCCATTTTGAATTACAAGTGAAGCTCCAAGTGCAGAAACAACTGCACTTAACCTTGGTGCCGTTCTTAAAGGTCTATATGCAAGACGCTCAAGAAGAACACCCACAAAAGCCACCACAATTGCTGTTAATGAAAATACAATAACAATATTCACTAAAGACAATGCATTTGAACCATAAAATTGAGTAAAAAGTGTAAGTCCTACATAAGCAGAAAAGGCAACAAGGTCACCGTGCGCGAAGTTAATCAACTTCATCACACCGTAAACCATTGTATAACCTAAGGCTACTAATGCATACAAACTTCCTACTGTTAAACCATTTATTAACTGTTGAAGAAAAGTATCCATACTAATTGTCCCTTAATTATTTTACTACTTCTTTAGTACCGTCATTTTTCATATTATATACAACAAATTTAGCACCAACTCTTTCACCATCTTCTCTAATATTAAATGGTCCTGTAATTCCTGGAAAATCTTTCATATCATTTCTAATATAATCAGAGATTTTTTTAGTATCAAAAGATTTTGTTTTTTCAACACCTTCAATAACTGCTCTTAATCCATCAGCATTTGTAACAGGCCAAATTGATGGAGGATCCATTTTAAATCTTGCTTTATATTCTGCTAAATATTTTTTAGCTTCTGGGTATGGTAAGATTTCTGGAGTTGGGAAGTTAATTAAAACTGTACCTTCAGCTGATTTACCTGCTAATTTAACGAAGTCAGGGTTATCATTTGAATCACCACCAACAAAGTCTGCATCAATTTCTAATTGTGCTTGTTGAGCTCTTATTAGTCCACCATCAGTATAATATCCTGAATAGTAAATTACATCTGGGTTCATTGCTTTAATTTTTGTTAAAACTGCTGTAAAGTTTTGAGTTCCTGCTTTAACTTTTCCTCTAAAAATTACATTTCCACCAATTGCTTTTGTTGATGCTTCAGTTGAATCACCAAGTCCTGCAGAATAAGAAGAATAATCAGATAAAACAACAATTCTTTTATATTTCTTTACATTTACAAAGTAATCAGCTGTAAAATCACTTTGTGATGAATTTGGAAATGAGTTTCTAAAGAATGTCCAGTATTTCTTTGCAATTAAAGAATCACTTGTTCCATCAGAAGTTTGTAAAACTTTATTTCTGTAATATGTAGTTTGAGCCGCTTCTGTTGCTCCTGATGTATATGAACCAATTACAGCAAATACACCTTCATTTACTAATTTCTTAGCACAAACAGCAGCTTTTTGAGCTTTTGCTTCATCATCACAAGTAACTACTTCAATTTGCTTACCTAAAAGTCCACCAGAAGCATTCTTTTCATCAACAATAAGTTTTACAAAGTTTTCAATACTTTGACCTTCATTTGCATACTTACCTGTAATTGGTGCTTGAACACCTATTTTTACTGTATCTGCAGCAACTAGTGAACTAGCAACCACAGCACTTAGTGCTAATGCACCAGTTAATTTTTTAAAATTCATATTTTCTCCTTAGTTTGAATTAAATCTTTTTTTTACCATTTAAACTGTTGGTTCAATAATATAACAACCAACACACCATTCACCGATATTTTCTATTTTATTAATATCGCCTCCTTTAAAGTTTGATTTTAAATTCTTGTATGAAGCAACTATTCTATCAAATGCTTCAATAATTTCTTCTAACCTTTTTTCACTTTTCTTTCTAGCTGTATTTGAAATATCTAAATAGAAAGCAAAAACTCCATAATCAAGAGTAGATTCACTAGAATCTTCTCTTTGAAGTAATTTACACATAAGCTCAATATCATCTTTATATTCAGCTTGTGCATTTCTAACACCATTTCTTATACTCATAATCACTTTAGAAATAGAATCATTATCACTTTTATGCTCAAATCTTTCATCTAAAGTTAAACAAATTACATCTTGTGCAATATTATTCTCAGACATAAACCACTTAAAAGCATCTCTTTTAGGAAGTGAACATCTAAGGATATCTGAAATAGTTGCATCAATAAAAATTTCTGGTGGATTATTAAGTTTTGCGATTTCCTGAGATACATGAATAGTCAAGAATTTTGGAGGTGCGTATGAAAGATAAATATCATCTGCAGTCCAAAAACTATAATTTGACTTTGCAGTTATAATTCCCTTTAAAACAGAATCAACAACTTCATCTTGTGAAGGAAAACTATTCACCCTCTTCTCCTATAAAATTTTCATCAACTTCATCTAATATACCACTTTCAAATAAAATATCTTCAATTAATTTATTTTTAGAAATATTTAATGATGTACTTAAAACTAAAAGTGCAGTATCTAATTTTTTATCAATCTTTACAGTAAGTTGAGAAACTTCTCTTTTATTGCTCTTTAAATGATTGTTTATAACTTTTTGGATGACTGTTCTTTTGTTCTTTTGTTTTGCCATTTTTAATAACTTTTTATTAATTTTTAAAAAGTACTACTTTTGGTACTACCTTTTTTTCTTTAATCATTATTTCAAAATGAAACTTAATTAAAACTTAATTTTTTAGCTTTAAATGTTTAAAAAACATACATTTTAGTAAATATACTAAAAATGCTATTTTAATGCTATATAACTAGCTTTTTTAGAAAAATTTGTAAAAATTTATTTTTATTTTGAAAGTTTAGTTTGTTGGAATATCAATCCAAAAATAATAGTTGTTAGTCCAACAACTGTAGAGACATAAATTTGTTCGCCTAATATAAAGTAAATAAATATTAAGGAAATAAAAGGAGAGATAAAAATAAGATTAGCAATTTTAGATGTAGATTCAGCATTTTGCATTGCTTTTAACCAAAAAAGGAAAGTAAAGCCCATTTCAAAGAAACCTACATAAATAGCAGCTCCTAAAGCAGATATACTAGGAATTACAAAATCTTGAGTAAAAATAAAGTAAGTAGTTAAAATAGGAACTGCAATTAAGAAGTTTGAAAATAAACCAACAACAGGATCTACTTTTGCTTTAGTGTTAAAAATCCAATACATTGACCATAAAACAGTTGAAAGAAGTGCTAGAAAAACTCCATCCATATTAGAAAAGTTTAATGAAAAAGGCTCACCTTTTGTTGAGATAATTAAAACTCCAAAATAACAAATTATACCAGCTACTATATCTGAAAGTGTTAATTTTTGTTTTAGAAATATTACTGATAAAAAAGTTAACATTAATGCCCAAGTATAATTTATAGCCTGAGCTTCTTGTGCAGGTAAAATATCATAAGCTTTAAATAATACTAAATAATACAAAAAAGGATTAATACATCCTAATATCAAAACTGTTTTAAAATTTTTTTTTATATGTGATATAACTTCATTTGTTTTGTTTTGATAAAGAATTATTATTAGTAAAATCAGTGTAGAAGTAATTGATGCATAAAATACTAACTCAAAAGGTTTAAGATATTCAAGTGCAACTTTAAAAGCAGTCGCAACAGTAGACCAAAAGAAAATAGCAATTAAGGCATATTTATATGCTAGTTTTTGAGTCTTGATTTTAAATCTTTTGGTTCTTTTTAACTTTTTTATAATACCAAAAGCCAATGATTGATAAACAAATCAAAATTCCTACAATTATATATCGTAAGTACTCTTTAATTAAAGCCTCATTATCACCTAAATAATATCCTAAAAGTGTAAGGATAACTACCCAAATAGCAGCACCTAGTGTAGTATATATTGAAAATGTTAATAAATTCATTCTAGCAAGTCCTGCAGGAAATGAAATATATTGTCGCACTGCAGGAATTAATCGTCCTGAAAAAGTTGAAATATGTCCATGAGATTTAAAGAATTCATCCATTTTAGTAATAGTTTCTTCTTTAATAAAGAAATATTTTCCATATCTTACTAAAAAAGCTCTTCCAAATTTTACTGCTAAAAAATAATTAAAAAGTGCTCCAGTTAAAGACCCTGCAACTCCTGAAATGATTGCATAATAGATATTCATTTCACCTTTGTATGCTAAGTATCCAGCTGGAACCATTACAACTTCTGAAGGAAATGGGAAAAATGAACTCTCAAGAAACATCATAAGGAAAATACCAATATAGCCTAAACTACCTACAGTATCTACGACAAAGTTTACAATATCATGAAGCATATAAACACCTTTATTAAATTTTATTTAAGTAAGTTATAACATTATTATATAATAATATAATGAAAAATAAATTATAACAAAATAATCTGAAATAATATTTAAGTTATGAAAATATTGATTTTAAAAAGTTTAGTTAAATTGAAAGTATTTGTTTTTTGTATATTAAAATATAGTTTAATAAACTTAATGTTTTTCTTTACTTACACCAGAAACTATAAGTATTAAACTATTAATAAAATAAACTATATTTTAAGAATGGTAAAAATTAATTTAAATAAATTAACCTACAGAGCCTAAACTCCAAAGTTTTATTATCTTTTAAGTTCTTTAATTCTTGCAGCTTTTCCTCTTAATCCTCTTAAGTAATGTAATTTAGCTCTTCTTACTCTACCTCTTCTTAATACTTCAAATGATTT
>NYWO01000160.1 GCA_002685075.1 Arcobacter sp. | reverse complement strand
TGCATCTAAGAATATTGGTAAAATAGGAGAGTTTGAATTTTTAGCAAAATTTAAAAAACCTTTATTCCAAGAAGGATCTTTTATTCCTTTACTACTTGCCCGGCTAACTTCTCCCGCTGGAAAAATAATCACGGCTTCTTCATTGTTTAACGCTTCATATATTTTTTTTATATCTTTTTTTGATTGTCTGATTTTATAGTTATCTATAGGAATTAAAAGATTATTTAACGCTTCAAAACCCACTAAAAAATCATTTGCTATTATTTTTACATCACTTCTAATTTGTGAAATTAGTCTTAATAAACAAAGAGCATCCAATCCTCCTAAAGGATGATTCGCAATAATTATAACTTTCCCTGAACTTGGAATATTTTCTAAATCAGTACTTGATACAGTATAATCAAAATCAAAATAATCTAACACTGAATCAACAAATTCAAAACCTTTTAAGTGAGAATTGGTATTTAGAAATTTATTTATTGAATCCTCATGAACTATTTTTTGGCAATTTTAAATAAAGATTTCTTAAAAAAGTTTTGCTTTTTATGTATATTAGGAAACTTTTTTTCTATCTCTTTTTGTATATCAATCATATAGACCCCTTTATCTAATTTTACTTATCTTTGATTACAAAAAGGAAACAGTCTATATTTGTAAAATTATAAAAGTTAGTTTATGTTAAAATCTCTTTTTAATAAATAAGGATTTAATAAATGAATAAGTCAGATATAACGAATATACTTACAGTTTTAATAATGGCATATGGTTACTCAAATGGTAATGATACTATTTTTATAGTAGGACTTTTTGCCTTAAGTGGTGCTATTACAAATACATTAGCAATACATATGCTTTTTGAGAAAATACCATATCTTTATGGAAGTGGAGTTATTGAAAAAAACTTTACAAAGTTTAAATCTTCAATTCATAATTTGTTAATGAATCAGTTCTTTACTAAAGATAATTTAACAAGATTTCTTGAGGAAGAAATGGACAGTGCAAAGAATACAATAGATTTTGAAAAGATATTAAAAAAAACAGATTTTACACCTGCATATGACTCTTTGAAAGATTCAGTAATGGAATCATCTTTTGGTGGTATGTTAGGAATGTTTGGAGGTGTCGCCGCATTAGAACCTTTGAAAGAACCCTTTACAAAAAAACTTCAGACTTCAATAATAGATATAACAAAAACACAAGCTTTTCAAGAAGTATTAAATGAATCATTAAAATCAGATGAATTATCTATTGATATCTATAATAAACTTAGTAATATAGTAAATAAAAGATTAGATGAATTAACTCCATTAATGGTTAAATCAATGGTTCAAAATATTATAAAAGAGCATTTAGGTTGGTTAGTAGTTTGGGGTGCAGTCTTTGGTGGGTTAATCGGATTTGCTAGTACATTTTTAAGATAATAATATAAGTTAGAAATCAATGAGTTTTAATAACTCATTGATCCCGCATTTAATAATCCAATTGAAATTGATAAAAATGCCATCAGTATTCCAACAGAAATAATTCCTTGTGAAATTTTAGTTCTAAACGAATATTTTCCACCTAATCTTGTTACTATAAACGTAAATACTAATTGAATTAGTATAGCAATAGCTCCCCAAATAGTAAAATCAAAATATGATGTAGCGTGAATAAGGTACACTATATAAAGGAATTAACACTCCTATAATAGCTCCACCAAAGCCAAGAGCAGCTGCTAAATTGTTATCTTCAAATTTTAGTAAAACGCAGTTAGATACCTTATTATAAAACTTATAAAAGCAAAATTCTCAAATCTTTATTCTTAAAAATTAAAAAGAGTTGACATTATAGAATTAATATTCTATAATTAACAAATCAAAAAAAAGTTTAATTTTTTGATAGTTATAAAATAAAATTTTGAAAACATAATAAGGGAAATAAAATGTCAAGATTAATAGATGAGATAAAAAAATACAAAGAAGCTTTTAAAATTAAAGCTCCTCAAGAAGTTCAAGATAAAATGCTAGAAGCTACAAAAAAACTAGAAGATTCAAGTATTAGTAAACATGCACTAACAGTAGGCTTTCAAGCAAAAGATTTTAATTTATCAAATACAATAGGAAATGAAGTTTCATTATCTAAAACTTTAGAAGAAAATGATTTTGCAGTTGTTAGTTTTTATAGAGGGGTATGGTGTGCATATTGTAATTTTGAATTAAAAGCATTACAAGGAATTAATGAAGAATTAAAACAATTAGGGGCAAAATTAATTGCAATTTCTCCACAAAGTCCAGATGCAAGTATGACAACAAAAGAAAAAAATGAACTTGAATTTGAAGTATTAAGTGATAATGAAAATAAAATTGCAAAAGAATATGGACTTGTGTTTTCTCTTGCAGAAGAATTAAGACCTATATATTTAAGCTTTGGTATTGATATCCCAGCAAGCAATAAAGATGATTCTTATGAAATCCCAATGCCTGCAACATATGTAATAAATAAAAATAAAGAGATTATATTCTCATTTATAGATGAAGATTATACTAAAAGATGTGAACCGCAAGATATTTTAGAAGCAATTAAAAAAAACTCTTAAAAAAGGTAAGAAGTTATGGCAAAGATTACATTAGCATTTGATGTTTATGGTACATTGATTGATACAAATGGAGTTTTAACTCTATTAGAGAATTTTATAGGAGAAAAAGCAAAAGCTTTTTCTTCGACATGGCGAGATAAGCAATTAGAATACTCTTTTCGACGTGGACATATGCAAAACTATGTAAGCTTTGCTGTTTGTACGCAACAAGCACTTGATTATACTTGCTTATTTTACAAAGAAGATTTAAGTAAAGAGCAAAGAACTGAACTTATGGCTATTTATGCGGTTCTTCCTTCATTTAAAGAAGTTAAAGTTGCATTAGAAAAATTTAAAGAAAAGGGTTTTAGATTATTCGCTTTTTCAAATGGAAAAAAAGAAGCTGTAGAAAAACTTTTAAATAATGCAGGAATAATAGATTTATTTGATGGAGTTGTAAGTGTTGATGATATAAAAACTTTTAAGCCATCACCTGGAGCATATGCACATTTTTTAAGAAGTGCAAATGCAAAAAGTGGAGAGTCTTGGTTAATTTCTAGTAATCCTTTTGATGTAACAGGTTCAATTTCTGCTGGAATGAGATCAGCTTGGATTCAAAGAAGTAGTGAAGCTATTTTTGACCCTTGGGAAATTCAGCCAACGATTAAAGTAAACTCATTATCAGAATTAACAAATAGGATAAGTAATTAGATATATATACTCTTAGTTTTAAATCCCAAATTAAACCTTATTTTACTACAATATCTTTTTTAAAATAATAGATATTATGAGATAAATATAGGAATTATAAATATGGAAAATATAGAAGTATTAGTATTGTTAGATGTTAGTGGTTTAGAAGATGAAGAAAAACTTAACAAGTTTTTAAAAAGAAAAAGTTTTAAAATAGTTGAGGGAGAAAAGAATGTTTATACTTCAACTTCAACTACAACTTTAGTTACTACAAAAACTTTTATTTTACAAATTTTTAAAGAAGGCCTAGAAAAAGTAGGGTTTACTAATGCAAATTTAATTTTTCTTCTAAATGAGACACCATACCCTGCACATTATTATGATCATGATACAAATCATTTTGAGTTATCAAAAGAAGAAAGTAAATAGTGAACAATATATATGAATTTCTAAAGAATCTAAAAGATGAAAAAAAATTAAAAGCGTGCGAACTTTTAATAGTAAATGATGATAAACAAGCTCAAATTGCTAGGGATATTGTCTCTTTTTTAGGCTTTACTCCTTTTGTCCTATCAGATTTTAGGGCAAATTTTGGAGATGATTTATTGTCATTTTCAAGTGAACTACAAGAAATTACAAAAGCATTAAACGAGTTTTATTCATATAAAAAACAGAATAAAATACTTATTTCTCCAATTCGGACAATCTCTTTTCCTCTTCCAAAAGCAAAGTGCTTTGATTCTTATACGATAAGCTTTGCAGATACCATCAATATAGAAGAATTCAAATCAAAACTTTACAACTGGGGATACTATTTTGTAGATATTGTTACAAGTGAGGCAGAAGCTTCTATTAGAGGAGATATTATTGATATTTGTCCACTAGGAAGTGATGTTGGATATAGGATTTCACTTTTTGATGATGAAGTTGAAAGTATTAGAAAGTTTGATATTGAAGATCAAAAATCTTTTAAAGAAGAGATTGAAACTATAGATATAACACCTGCTTTTTTAGCCTTAGATGAAGAAACTTATGAAAATATCACAAATGAAATTCAAACAGTTTCAAGTGATGCTTTTATAAAAGATATTCACTCTTTAGGTTTTTGGTATTTAAATGATTTAGGTGAATATTTACCTTCAAATATGAATTGTTTTATCACACAAGAATCACTAGAAGAACTTGATGAAGTTTATGTTTTTGAAGAAAAAAGAATTAATAAAGATAAGTTTTTACTAACTCCTCAAATATACAAAAGTAAAACACATAAAGAAATAGCACCAGCAAATGTAAAAGAGTTTATTACTTTTCATAAAGGTAAAAAAGTTACTGTTATTTCAAGTACGGAAGCAAAGATTAAAGCATTTGATTTAGAATTAAGTGATTCTTCAATCAATTATGTATTTGAACCATATATTATAAATCTTGTAAGTAATGATGAGGTAATACTTTCTTTAAATAAAGAGATTAAAACAAGAAGAAAGAAAAAAATAAAGCTAGTAATTGATGAACTACAAGTAAATGATTTCGTAGTTCATGAAAAACATGGTATTGGACAATATAAAGGAATAGAACCTGTTACTGTAATGGGAGCAAAAAGAGATTTTGTTATTGTTCAATATGCAGGTGAAGATAAGCTTTTAATTCCTGTTGAAAATATTGATTTAGTAGATAGATATGTTGCAGATGGCAGCTCTTACGCAGTTGTGGACAAGCTTGGAAAAGGTTCTTTTGCAAAATTAAAAGAGAAAGTAAAAGACAGATTATTTGCAATTGCAAATGATATTATAAGATTAGCCGCAGCTAGAGAGCTTGTAAATGGTATTAAAATTGATGTCGAAAAGAAAGTTTTAGCTGATTTTAGAAAAAGTTCAGGCTTTGATTATACAAAAGACCAAAGTCGTTCTGTGAATGAGATCTTTAAAGATCTAAGCTCAGGGCGAGTAATGGATAGATTACTTTCAGGTGATGTAGGTTTTGGAAAAACTGAAGTAGCTATGAATGCAATTTTAGCAACAGTGTTAAATGGAAACCAAGCTATTTTTGTATGTCCTACTACACTTCTAGCAACTCAACATTACCATGGAATGCAAAAAAGATTTGAACCTTATGGTATTTCTATGGCAAAACTTGATGGAAAATCAACAGCAAAAGAAAAAACTGAAATAAAAAAAGGTTTAAACTCTGGAGAAATACAATTTGTAATTGGAACACACTCCTTATTAGGAATTACAGCAAATGATTTAGCTTTAGTTGTTATAGATGAAGAGCATAAATTTGGTGTAAAACAAAAAGAAAAACTTAAGAACTTAAGAGAAGATGTTCATATTTTCTCAATGTCTGCAACGCCAATTCCAAGAACTTTAAATCTTGCACTTTCAAAATTAAAAGGAATGAGTTCACTTCTTACACCACCAAGTGAGAGATTAGGGGTAAGAACTTATGTTAAAGAATATAGTGATAAATTAATTAAAGAAATTGTTTTAAGAGAAAAAAGAAGAGGTGGTCAGCTTTTCTATGTACATAATAATATTGCATCAATTGAAGCAAAAAAAGCAGATATAGAAGAAATTGTTCCAAATATAAAAGTTGAAATAATTCATTCAAAAATTAAACCAGCAGATGCAGAAAAAATACTTGATGCCTTTGAAGAAAAGAAATTTGACATTTTACTAGCAACTTCAATTGTAGAATCAGGACTTCATCTTCCAAATGCAAACTCTATTATAATTGATGGAGCAGATAGATTTGGTATTGCCGACTTACACCAATTACGTGGACGTGTAGGACGAAGTAATAAAGAAGGCTTTTGTTATTACGTTGTTGAAGATAAAAAGCAAATTACTTCAGATGCAGTTAAAAGACTTGTTGCACTTGAATCAAACTCATACTTAGGAAGTGGAACAGCTTTAGCTCACCAAGATTTAGAAATCAGAGGTGGTGGAAATATCATAGGTGAAGCTCAAAGTGGTCATATTAAGCAAATTGGATATGGCTTATATTTAAAAATGTTAGAAGATACATTAGCAACTTTAAGTGGAGAAGCACAAGAAGAGAAAAAAAGTGTTGATATTAAATTGGCAATTTCAGCATTTATTTCAGATGAATATATTGTAGAAGATAGAGTGAGATTAGAGCTTTATAGAAGACTTTCAAAAACAACACAAAAAGATGAAGTCTATAAAATAGAAGAAGAGATGGAAGATAGATTTGGGAAACCAGATTTACCTACAAAGCAGTTCTTGGAATTAATTATGATAAAGATACTAAGTTTACAAAAAGGCATACAAACTATTAGTTCTTATGAAATGAATATTACTTTTACAAAAAGTGATGATACAAAAGAGACTATAAAAAGTCCAAGTAAAGATGATGACGATATTATAATTACTACATTGAAGTATTTAAGAAAATAGAATAATAAAAGAAAGACAAATAAGGAGAAGATTTGTCTTTCTTTTAAGGAGAAATGAAAAAATTATTTTGTTTACATTCATTTAAGTTCGCGGCTTAATTCAAATGATAAATTAATTATAGAGTTTTAGTGTTAATAGTTTGTGAAGAGATTGTAAACGATTTGTTAATAGAATCTTTACTTAAATGTTAATTCACAAACAACTTGAGCATGATCACTTTTTAATAATGAACCATCAGGGTTTTCTTCTAAGTGCTTATTATAGATAGTATAATTAGAAACTTTAGCAATAGCATTTTTATTTTTTTTATTAAAATCTTTTGAAATAAATATATAATCAAGAACATTTCCTTTTCCAGCAAAAAAACTTGTAGGAGTTCTTTTTATTTCTTTTTGTTCAGGATGCGGGTTATATATTGCTTTTTCATATTGATTATGTGCATCGTGTAAAATTAAACTCTCTTTTCTTTTATCATCATGATATTTATTGTTGCATAAGGCATCAATAGTTATAGAAAACTCTTTATCGTTTAAATCACATATTAAAACACTTGCTTTATTTTTTTCTTTTTTTAAATCAAAAAAAAGTGATGAAGCTTCACATAGTCTTTGTTTTAGAGCATTTGAATAGTTATCTTTTAAAGCTTTATTTATTAATGACTTTTTATACTCTAAACTATCGTCTTCATTAAAAGTATATTCAAATTCATTTAATCTATTGGATTTAAGGTGGCATACATAAACTAACATCTCTTTTTCATTAGGAAGAATAATAGTTGCTTTAATAGGAATTCTTGAAAATCTAAAAAAACCCTCATAGTTATGTTTTTTAATGCTAGGGATATGAGCTTTAACTTCCTGAATATGTGATATAGGAAATTTTGAAGCAATAGCAACTGTAGTACTTGTAAAAATATTTGGATTATCTTTACTCGTTTTTGCAATATCAGCAGTTTCAAAATACTCAAATCCTAAATCTTTAACAATATCTTTTAATGCATTTCTTGAAAAAACTTCTTGAAATCCAATTACATCACAATTCATTTGAGTAATTTGATTTTTAATCCATTGCGTTTTTTCAATCCATTTAATTTTATTGAATTTATCTTTTTTAATATACCATGAGTATGGAGGCTCTACAAATTGAAAGAGGTTAAATGTACCAAGTCTTATTTTCATACTAAAAGTATATCTAAATAATAGATTATATTTAACTATTCTTTGTTATTATTAGCTAATGAAAACAAATAATTATGATGTAATAGTAATAGGTTCTGGTGGTGCTGGAATGATTGCTTCAATAACTGCAAGAAAACAAGGTAAAAAAGTACTTCTTCTAGAAAAACTACCAGCACTGGGCGCAAAATTAAAAGCAACAGGTGGTGGAAAATGTAATCTTACTAATACTCTAAGTAGTGAAGAGTTTATGAATTCTTTTGGTAGAAATGGAAGATTTATGACAACAGCTATAGATATGTTAAATAGAGATAGTCTAATAGAGTTCTTTTTAAGTATTGGAGTACAAACTGATACCAAAGATGGTTTTAGAATTTTTCCAGTTACTCATAACTCGTCAACAATAATTAAAGCTTTAGAAAAAGAACTAAACTCTTTACGTGTTGAAATAGAATGTAATCAATCAGTACAGAAACTTTTGATGAGTGAAAATAGAATATCAGGAGTGCAAACACAAGATACAATTTTTAATGCACCAAATGTAATAGTTGCAACGGGAGGATTAGGTTTCCCTGTTCTTGGTGCAAATGGAGATGGTTATGAATTTGCAAAAGAATTAGGCCATAAAATCACTGATTTATATCCTGCAATGCTTCCTGTTTATACAAAAGAAACATGGGTAGCAAACTGTACAGCAGATACAATAGCAAAAGCAATAGTAAGAATAGATTTAAAAAAAGCAAAGAAATTAAAAGCTGTTGGAGATTTAATCTTTACATCAAAAGGATTAAGAGGTCCAGTTATTTTGGATTTTTCAAGAGAAATTACACCCTTACTTGAAAAATATGATGAAGTACCACTATTAATCAACATGGTAAAAGGAAAAAATGAAGATGAGGTTTTACAAATTGTAAAAAAACATGCATCTTCTAATCCAGATTCAAACGTATTAGATAATGTTTCAAGTTTACTTCCTTTATCTGTTGCTAAAGAATTATGTCAAATAGTAAATGCAGATATATCAAAAAAATTTAAAGACCAAAATGGTGAAGTAAGAAACAATCTAATAAAAATAATCACAAATACACCTCTAACTGTAGTAGATTCTGTTGGTTTTAAAAAAGCAATGATTACAAGAGGTGGTGTAACATTGAAAGAAATAGATCCAACAACTATGAAAAGTAAACTAGTTGATGGCTTATATTTTTGTGGAGAAGTTATGGATTTAGATGGACCTTGTGGTGGATTTAATCTTCAATGGTCATTTTCAAGTGGAAATTTAGCTGGACATTTATTATAGTCACAGTTTAAACAATAAAAACCCAAATAAAAGCTAGCAATAATATATAAAACCAGAAACTTTCAAAATTTAAGCAATAATTAAGCAATACCCCTTGACAAAGGAAGAAAAATCTCCTATAATTCCCGTCCAAAAACAGAGGAACGACATCAAAATTATTTGATAGAGAGCCGATGAGATGGATGATCTTTAACAATGTAAATAGTTTGTAAAGTAATCTTTATAAACTGAATATAATACTCTAAATATGATCGTAAGTAATGCGATGAAAAATAAGATACATAAAATAACAAGAATATAATTCTTGTCTATTTATTTTGAGTGATAATTTTGTATAACAATACAAATTTGTCAGTATCAAACTAATCTTCGGAGAGTTTGATCCTGGCTCAGAGTGAACGCTGGCGGCGTGCTTAACACATGCAAGTCGAACGAGAACGGGTCTTAGCTTGCTAAGATTGTCAGCTA
>NYWO01000159.1 GCA_002685075.1 Arcobacter sp. | reverse complement strand
GTGGGTATGAACCATAAATATGAAGTTGTGCTTTTGGAAGTTCTTTTCTTATTCTTGGCCATATTTTTTGTAAATATAAAACTACATCCCAATTTGGAGCATGACGAAAGTTTCCAATAGTCATAAAGTGTTCACGTTCTTCATAAGCTTTTGTTTTACTAGGACATTTATTTAAATCCACCATAAAAGGTAAGTGATGAAGTAAGGAACTATCAACTTTAAAAGTCTCTTTTAGTAATTGCATTTCATAAGAAGATATTATCAAAGAAATATCACATCTTAAAATTGCAGATATCTCTCTTTTTGCTAAAGAAGAAAATAAATCTGCTTTTGTAATATCTCTATTTTCTTTTAAAGCTTGATGTCTTGCATTTCTTAATAATTGTAAATCTTCAGTATCAAGTATCTTTAAAGCTTTTGGACAGTTTAACTCAACTCTCCAAGCAAACTGCTCTTCCATCATAAACCTATCAAATAATACAATATCAGGATTATACTCTTTTACATACAAATCAAAACTATCAGAGTTTAACTCTATACTTGAGGAGCTAATTCCTTCATCATTTAAATTAATACTATGCTCTGATATAGCACAAGGTGTACAAAACTCTACTTTATAGTTATTTGCTTTAAATAGCCTCATTATTGACATTATATGAGTTCCAGCTGCAGAGGATTTTGGTTCAGGCCATACGTAACCTATTACTAAGAGTTTTTTCATTTGCAGATTTATTTCTTTTTCTATTTGCTTATCCACTCTTTTATCTTAGTACTTAACTCTTTTGGAACTTCAAGTGGAATATTATGACTAGTTCCCTCACGCGAGATTAAAGTCATATTATGTTCTATTTTTTGTAGTTTTTCCATTGACTTATGATTTAACAATCTATCTTTTGTACTATAGTAAAACCATATATTTAATTTTAGTCCAACTAAGTCCTCAAGTAAATCTACTCTATTAAAGGTACTTGTAAGTTGAGTAATAAAAGTCTCTTTTCCCAAGTCCATAAACATATCTTGAATTGTCTTAATTAGTTCAATATCATCTTTGTTTTGCTCTTCTACAAGTGTTACTGCTTTTTCATAAGGTAAGCCTTTAAAGCCTTCTTTTTCTATTACAGCAAACTTTTCTCTTCTTCTTTCAATCTCAGCTTCTTCAGAAGCTCCTGGAGTTGCTGCTACCATAAATAGTTTGTTTACTCTATGTGGATATGTAACTGCAAAGTAAGAAGCTATATACCCACCTAATGAGAAACCTAAAAGATTTACTTTCTCTTCTTTAAAGATATCTAATAATATATCAAGAATCTCATCAAAGTCTTCACTATGTGGAATAGGAACATGTACTAATTCATATTCCTCTAAAAAAGGTTTAATTCTACTCCAAAGTCTCTCATCAGTCATAAGACCTGGGATTAAATATATTTTTTCTTTCATTTTTTACCTATATTTATATACTTTTTTTATTTTTAGTATGATATCTAAAATATTTTTATTTAATGATTTATTAAATCTTCTGTGCTACTATACACAATGAATAATAAATTACAAATGGTTTATACCTATCATAATGAAACAAAACACTCGCAACAAAGATACGCAAGGTCTTTAGGTTATATGGATTGGGCAACACAACCAGATCCATATAGAACATATAACAATACAATAAAAACAAATTTACCTTTATCATTTGATAACAATACTTTAGAATATAGTCAAATTTTCACACAAGAGAATGACAAAAAAGAAAATAAACTTTCAGCACCTTTATGTCTTGAATCAATATCACAATTTTTCCAGTTCTCACTAGGACTTGCTGCTATAAAAGAGTATGAAACTCAATCATGGGCTTTAAGATGTAATGCATCAAGTGGAAACTTACAACCAAGTGAAGCATATATCTTAGCAAATGACATACAAGGAATCAAAGATGGTTTGCATCACTATTCTCCTAAAGAGCATGAATTAGAACTTTTAAGTTTATCAAAAGAAAATCTAAACTTACCAGAAAATAGTTTTCTACTTTGTTTATCTTCAATTGTATGGAGAGAAGCATGGAAATATGGGGAAAGATCTTGGAGATATACTCAACTTGATTGTGGACATGCACTAAAAGCTTTAGAGATTTCTGCTTTAATTTTAGGTTGGAAAATAGAAGTTTTAAATACAAAGGATTCGCAACTTGAAGATTTAATTGGTTTTAATCAAAGTAGTAGATATGTTCCTGAGGAGCGTGAATTAGCTGATATGTTGATTCTTGTATCTAAAGACGAAAATTCTATTTCTTCTAATCAAGATATAGATATTTCACTTTTAAGACAAAAACTTCAAGAAAAGTATGAAGGAAAAACAAATCAATTAAGTCTAAGCTGGCATAAATGGGATATTTTAGAAAAAATCGAAGATGCAACACTAAGTGATGAATTAGATATAAAAAAATATGTCAACGACAAGTATGAGTTAAATCCATATAGAAAACCGACAGCTTTAGCAAAAGATATAGTTTTAAAAAGACGTTCAGCACAAGTTATGAACAAAGATGATTGTACAATTTCTAAAAAAGAGTTTGAAACAATCCTAGCTTCTGTTAAATGTGATAGTTCAAATATTAACTTAGTACTTTTTGTTCATAGTGTTGAGGAACTTGAAGCTGGTCTTTATATACTAATTCGAAATAAGGAGCATAAAAGTAAACTACAAACTTTACTAAAAGATGAATTTTTATGGGAAAAGATAGATACAAAAGCAGGTGAATTATATAAACTTCAAAGTGGCGATTTTAAATTTTTAGCAAAAGCAATTTCTTGTAATCAAGATATAGCAAGTCATGGAGCATTTACTTTAGGAATGCTTGCAGAATTTGCAAATCAAATAGAACAATATGGTTCTTCTAAGTATAAGCATCTATATTGGGATTGTGGAGCAATTGGACAGCAACTTTACCTAGAAGCAACTTCACTAAACTTATCAGCAACTGGTATTGGATGTTTCTTAGATGATATTCTTCATGATACTATTGGTTTAAAATCAAGTCAATTTCAAACACTTTATCACTTTACAATTGGACGTGGATTAGTTGATAGTAGATTAACAACTAAAAAACCTTATGAAAATAGAAATAAATAATGTCACAATTATCTCCTAGAAATTTATTTGTATTATCATTTATAGCTATTATTTCTGTATATCTTTATATATTTGGACAAGAAAAAACTATTGAGCTTATTAAAAAAGAGTATCTATTTATTTTAGCACTACTTCCAATTAGTCTAGCTTTTATATACTTTAAAATGAAAGTAAAAGGCAAAGAGTTAGTAGATTTCAACAAGAATAATACCTTTTCTTTAAAAAACACTATTGTCTTTTTTCTTATATTTCAAGTAGTTGATTATTTTGCAGAAGATGGCTTTATTGGAATGATTAGTATGTGGTTTTTATATTGGCTTATGGGCTTAATAGCACTATTATTAATAGAAACTATTAACTATTACAAGAATTATAAACTACTTTATAATTCTTGATTTTCTTACTACTTAAAATTAAAATCAACAAGATAGATATTTCCACTATCTGTTGATATATAAATATCTCCATTTGGAGATTCAACAACATTTCTTATTCTTTCGCCTAAGCTTTCAAGTAACTTACTCTCTTTTATAACTTTACCTTTGTTGTTTAAGACAATATGATTTAAATGACGAAGTTTTAAGGCTCCTGCAAAAAGATTTCCTTTTAAGCTTTTATATTTTTTTCCAGAATATACAATTAAAGAACTAGGTGCAATAGAGGGAGTATAAACTTTTATAGCATCTTTATATTCTTTATTTGTACGATACTTCCCTACATAACTTGTATTCCAATACTCTTTTCCTTTTGAAACAATTGGCCAACCATAATTTGAGCCTTTTTTTATTAAGTTTATTTCATCGCCACCTCTTGGACCATGTTCAATTGCATATAGTTTTTTATTTTCTTTATCATAAAATATTCCTTGAGGATTTCTATGTCCGTAAGTATATATTTCATTTAAAGCTTTTGAATCATTTACAAAAGGATTATCCTTTGGAACTGTTCCATCTAAATTTAATCTTAAAATAGAGCCTGCATGAGTTTTTAAATCTTGCCCATTTTCTCTAACTCCCCTATCTCCAATAGAAAAATATAAATGTCCACTTTCATCAAAGGTAATTCTAGAACCAAAATGTGCAGTTGTACTTGTCAAAGATCTACTCACTAGTAATTCTTCAAAGTTTATTAAAGAGTTTTCTTTTAACTTTGCACGTGCTAATGTTGTAGAACCTTTACCTCTTATATTTTTTACATATGTTAGATATATCCAGCCATTTTTATTTTGTATATCTAGTAGTCCTGCTTGTCCTTTATTAAAAACTTTTGGGACATTTTTGATATCTGTAATAGTTTTAGATTCTAAATCTAATAAAGATATCTTTCCTTTCTTTTGGGTAATAAGTAAATTATTTTCATCTAAAAAAGTCATACCCCAGACGACACCTAGATTTGATGATATTTTTGTTACTTTTGTATTTGCTATAACAGAAATACTAAGAATACTTGTAATTATAAAAAGAAATACTATTCGCATAATCTCTCCTGAAATTGTTTTTATATTATTATAACACTTACTATAAAATAAATAAGAATTTTTAAACAGAGCTTTTGATAGGGCCTAGATATTTGGCATGAATAACATGTTTTATTAGATAGCTATTTTATCTTAATAGGAAGTAAACTTAAGAAACTTAAAGCTTCAGGAAGAGAAAACTGTGCTTTTTTAATATCATTATATTTTGGATCAATTAAATAGTTTTTTGAGGTTTCAAAGTTTGCTTTTTGTAAATTATTACTTATAAAAACTGTTTGTTCTAGATTGCATTTATCAAAATGTGCTCGCTCTAGATTACACTCTTCAAAGCCTGTATCTTTTATCAAAGAATCAATAAATTTCATTTTTCGCAAATCTAAAAGATGAAAAGAGTTTTGTGAAAGATTGCATGTGTCAAACTTCACATCAAAAGGTTCTTGGCAAGTACTCCATGAAATACCTATTAACTTACAGTTTTCAAAAGTAACATCATTAAAAGTTGAAGAGACTAATTTAGATAAAGATAAATCACAATTTATAAAAGTACACTCAGTAAACTTACAATCACGAATCAAAGCTTTAGAAAAGTCACATTTTGTAAAAGTACAGTTATCAAAATAGATTGAATCAAACTCTTTTTCATCAAGTTTTATAAACTCTTCTTCCCAATAATCGTTTGTTTTAAACATAATCTTCTTTTTTATTGGATTTTATCATATTCGAAATAAAAATAAAAATATTCTACTTTAAAGGTCTAGAGCCTTAGGCAGTTGTAAGTAGTAATCCAATATTTGAAGTAAAATGGTAAAGTGAAATAAGATAAAATAAAAGAGAGTATGTCTCTTATTTGCAATTCAAAAGTTCCAGGGTTATAGAAGTATTGATACATAAATAAGAAAAACTTATATGAAAAATAAACATTTTAATATTATTTATTAATATTAACCGTATTTAAAATAAATTATTTTCATTAAAAAGACTTGATTTATAAAGTCTTTATTTAGCATAAATATATTATAATATTAAACTATTCTAATTAAAAGCCAATTTTAGAAGGAAACAATTGTTTAATAAACTCACATTACTTTTAGTATTTTTCACATTTTCTCTTGCAGATGTAAGTGATAATAAAGATTTAGATATAGAATATAAAAAAGCTTTAAACACTTTTAAAAAAGGTAATTATAGTTTATCATATGATGAATTCTATAAATTATTTTTATTAAAGATGGATAATATAAAATATAATTTTTATTTAGGTCGATCTGCATTCGAATTAAAATATTATGAAGAAGCACAATCTATTTTTGAAAGAATTCTTTTATATAAACCTGATTCTACACGGACTAAATTAGAGCTTGCTAGAACATATTATCAACTTAATATGAATAAAGACTCAATAGATTTGTTTAATGAAATCAAAAATCAAAAAAATCTACCTAATGAAGTAAAAGAAAAAATAGATTATTTTTTAAAACTAAATGAAAGTAAAAGTAAAAAACATTTTTTAAGTGGAAGTTTTATTTTTGGTTCTTCCTTTGATGATAATATTAATAATGACTCTTTTAATGATTCTTTTCATCCTACTTTATTCAAAGAATTATTTGGTCCAAATGGGATAGAAGCACCAGAAAAAGAATCTGATATAACTTATAATCAAATTTTATCACTAAATTATAAATATAAAGAAAATGATAATTTATTATTTAAAATTGATTCTTTCTTCTACAATCAAATATATAAAGAAAATAAAGACAAAAATATTCAAATCATAGGATTAAGTCCTAAAATATCTAAATCTTATAATAAAAAACTAATTATAGACTACGGAATCTTTATTGATAATATGTGGCAAGGAAAAGAAAACGATTTAAGAAGTTATGGATTAAATCCAAATGTTAAATACATAATTAGAAAAGACTTATTATTAAATGCAAGTTTTAAGTATCAATACAAGAAAAAACAATCCACAGAGAATTCAAATGAAGATAGTAAAGTTATAAAAGCAGGACTTGGATTATTAAAAATACTTAATAAAAACTTAAGTATGTACTCAGCCCTTGAGTATTCAAGAGAATATGAGAAACACCCTTTTAAAGAAAATAATATAACTACAAATGATGATATAAATCAAAATATTTTGTCTTTAAATATGAATTTAAATTATAAAATAAATAGTTTGTTTAATATAACTAGTGGATTTGGATACTCAAAGTTAAGATATAGAGATACAGATTCTTGGTATTTAAAAAAGAGAAAAGATAAAGAATTATCTTTTAGTCTTGGAAGTTCTTATAAATTATATAATAAGTCTTTCATCAGCTTAGGTTATAATTATGCAAGAAACGATTCAAATATTGATTATGCCGAATATTATAAGAATAAAATTAGTTTTAATTATATTCTAAGATTCTAAGGATTTAATATGAAAAAGATTATACTTATTTTATTATTGATGTTTTTAAGTGCTTTTGCAAATATAGGTAATATAACTTTTATAAGTGGCCAAACAGAAGTTTTAAGAAATGGAAAATCTTTTAGTGTAAAACTAGGAGATGCAATTTTTTCAAAAGACTTTATAAACACTGGTAAAAACTCTAAAATGCAAATCGTATTTAAAGATAAAACAGTTGTTACAATAGGAAGTAAAGCAAAGTTTTCTGTTGATGAATACTATTATGATAAGAACAATTCAAAAGAAAATAAATTAACTATCAATTTTTCAAATGGTTTTTTTAAAACTATTACAGGACAAATAGGTAAATTAAATCCTTCAAGTTTTAACTTAAATACAAAAACAGCATCAATAGGAATTAGAGGAACTCAAATTAGTATGACAACAAGTCCTAAATCAGGAGATTTTATTGCTTGTACATCAGGAGAAATATCAGTATCATCATTACAAACGGGAAATTCAGTAATAGTTCCTGCAGGAATGTTTACAAGTATAAAACCTGGTTCAACTCCTACAAAACCTAAAGCATACTCAAAAAAACAACTAAGTCAGTTATCTTCATCTGAAAGTAGTGATTCAAATGATGAATCAGAAGAAAATTCAGATTCGGATTCTCAAACAAATACAACTACAGTAGAAACAACTAATGATTCAGTAGCTGAAAATATTGAATCTACAATAGAAAATGCTCAAGACGAAACAGACGAAACAGATGAAACAGATGAAACAGATGAAACAGATCCTAATATAGATACAACAAATGCAACTAAAGATGTTAAATACGATGGAGAATATATTAAAATGGGTTACTGGTTAAATGATACAAATGACATAATAGGAACATATATTAATGGTGACAAAACTCCACAATCTAAAATTAGAGAGTATAGAGATGATAATATAATTGCAGATTATAATGGTTCAATAAATGCAATTCACACTCATCTTGATGGAACAAGCTCTGAAGTTGGAGGATCTGTAGCATTAGAAGTTGATTTTGGAAAGAGAGAAATTAATGGAGAATTTGTTATTGGATCTACTGATTGGAAAGTTAAAATATCTAATGTCACGATCAATAATAATGGATTTAATACAAATAAAATAGACAATAATGGAAGTAGTACAGAAGGTATTACAGGGAGTATTACAGGTAGGTTTTATGGACCAAACGCAGAAAATATGGGTGGTTCAATTAATATGAATTCTACAAATAATGGTAGTGTAAAAGGTTCATATGCAACAGCTAAATAATAAACTAAGCATTTTCTTTAAGTTTTTTGTATTAATTCAAGTTTTTTTATTCTTGTAAATTTTTTAATAGCATATTCACGTTTAGATGCAGTACTTCTATTCTCTGAACTTTCTTGATATATTAGTTTTACAGGTCGTCTTACCCTTGTGTATTTAGCTCCTGTTTCTTTATTATTATGCTCATCTAAACGTTTTGTTAAATCTGTAGTAATTCCTGTATATAAACTTCCATCACTACACTCTAAAATATAAACAAAATATGACATTTTTATTCCTTATTTCTTATTAACTAAAATACCACCAATTATAATAAGTAGAATACCTAAACTAGCATACATATCAGGAAATGAGTCACCAATCATTACACCAAAACCTATTGCAAAAGGAATACTTGTGTAACCAATAACTCCGATAATACTTGCTTTACTTAAACTATATGCACGAGTAAGCAGCCACTGTGATACAGTTGATAAAACTGCCATCAAAGCTATTAACGACCAAACAAGAAAACTAGTGTGTATTTGAAATTGGGCATAAGGAGTAAATAAGAAGATTAATAAAGGAATAATCACACCAATTCCCATAAATGAAAGCATAATAACTCTTGCATCATAAATATCTTTGATTTTCTTTATAGTAGCATAAGCGCATGCCGCAAAGAAACCACCTAATACTCCATAAATATGCTCTATTGAGATTATCATACCAAAGGGCTTTATTATTAATATAACTCCAATAAATCCAATAATAAGAGCAAATATAGTATTTCTAGAAATATACTCTTTCATTAAATAATATGCAAGAATTGTTACAAAAAATGGCGATGTTTTATTTAAAATTATTGCCTCACCTAATGGAATAGTAGCTATTGTATAAAAGAACATTAACATTGCTACTGTTCCAAAAAATCCTCTTAAAAAAAGTAAGTGTAACTTTGAAGTATTAATATATACAGAGACTTTTTTAAAGCTATATAAAATAATCATAACACCTAAAAGATTTCTATAAAACACTATCTCAATAGGATCCATACTATCTGATAAGACTTTGGCAACTGCACCACTTAGTGCAGCTATCATCGCGCTTAAAAGCATAAATAATACACCCTTGTCTATTAATTTTAATTTTGATAATAATTCATACTTATTTAACATTTAATTCCTTTGTGGGCATTGTAGTTGCAATTTATAAAAAAGGACTTAAAAATAGATATTTAAAAGCTGATAAATAACAAATTTCATGTATTATTCCAAAAATAATATTTTAAGGAATATAGTGGCAGTAAAATATGCAAGATACGAAGATATAAATAAAGAACAATTAAAAATTGATATAGAAAAAATAAAAAATTCTATAGGAAAGGTAAAACATGAAGATTTTCAACATTTATTAAAATTAGAAAAATGGGGAAGAGCTTTAAGCTTTAGTGGGTATTTAATCATATTTATAATAAATTTTTTAGAAATCACTTCATATGCTCTAGGAAGCATTAGTTTCTGGAGTTGTGCACTGTTATCTGCAAGTTTTTTAGGTATAGCAAATGTATCGCGTTGGGCTAATGTTGCTCATCCAATTCTTCATGGAGCTTACGATAAAGTTCCCAATATTCCAAAAAGATACACTAAAGCTGGTTTTGCAAAAAACAATAGAAGATATTTAGATTGGTTAGATTGGATTAAACCTGAAGCGTGGATTTATGAGCATAATATAATGCATCATTATCATTTAGGTGAAGATGATGATCCTGATAATGTTGAAAATAACTTACAATGGCTTATTCGTTCAAAAACACCAATGTGGGCTAGATATCTATTTGTTTATGCATTTGCTGGGACTTGGAAGTTTACTTATTATGCACCAAATACTCTAAAAATTCTAGAAAACAAAAAACGTCGTAAATTAAAAATGGCACAAGTTAATAATTATGAAGTAAGTCCGTTCAAAAGAAATGGAGCTATTTTATGGAAACAATATATTCTTCCATATTTTATGGTTAGATTTATTCTTATTCCTTTACTTTTTATTCCTTTAGGATTAGAAGCTGTTTTTAATGTCTTTGTTATTACTTTAATCGCTGAATATATAGCAAACCTTCACTCCTTTTTAGTAATTGTTCCAAATCATTCTGCTGAAGATATATACAGATTTGATAAACCACATAAATCACAGGGTGAATTTTATTTACGGCAAATTATGGGAAGTGTAAATTATAAAACAGGTACAAACTTAATTGACTTTTCACATGGTTGGTTAAATTATCAAATAGAGCATCATTTATTTCCAAACTTATCTCTAAGTCAATATCAAAAAATTCAACCTCTAATAAAAGATTTATGTGCTAAACATAATTTAGAATATAGACAAGAGAATGTTTTTAAAAGAATGAAAATGACAGTAGAATTAATGGTAGGAAAAACAAAACTTTTAAAAGTAGAAAGTATTTAAATTAATATTTTTTAAGTAGAGATTTTTCTTCTTCTATTGAAAGATAACGCCAAGTTCCACTTTCAATTATTGGGTTAAAACTACCAATACTAATACGACTTAAAGTCAAAACTTTCAAAGGTGTTCCAAATTTTGGGTCTTTAAGTGCTCCAAAAAGTCTACGAATATGTCGATTTTTTCCTTCTTCAAGTTCAATTTTTAGTTTTGTTTTTGCTCCACCAAAACCAAGCTTTTGAACTTTTGCTTTAAGTAATCCAAACTTACTTTCTATGCCATCATTAGCCATTAAGATATGCTCAGATGTTACATGGCCCCTAACCCATACTTCATATATTTTTTTACAATTTCCTGGTTTTGTTAGCATGTTATTTATTTTGCCATTTGTAGTAAATAATAAAAGTCCTCTCGATTCTAAATCAAGTCTCCCAATTGGCATCCAACCTTTATCATAAGCCCATTGTGGTAAAAGATCATAAACTGTTTTTCGCCCTTTATCATCTGACCTTGTCACCAAAAAGCCTTTAGGTTTATTAAGTGCTAACAGTTTAGCAGTATTATTTATTGTATTATTCATTAAATTATTTCCTTAGATTAGTTTACAGTGTACTAGTTTATTAGTTAAAGTATGATTCTTATAAAGATCATATTTATTATAAGGTCAAGTTATAGGCTTTAAAAAGTATGGGGATTTTAGAAAATATCTAGAAAAAAAAGAAGAAGAAAATCAACTTTAAACTATAGAGAAATGGCTTTTAAAGTAAAAGAAAAAATCTTTAAGATATACGATTAAAGATTAAAACAGTTTATATAAAACCATTCATAAAATTAGCCTATAAAAGCATAGAGGCACTTTTATGTGCAATTGGACCTTTTCCTTTTCCTAAGTTTGGAGCATTTTTTATAGCTTTATATATAAACTTATTTGAAATATTTATTGCTTGAGTTAAATCTTTTCCTAAAGCTAAATTTGCTGCAATTGCACTTGAAAAACTACAGCCCGTGCCATGTGTATTTCTTGAAATTAGAAGAGGTGTCTCGAATTTTTTAATCTCTTTATTTGAATATAAAATATCAATACTTTTATCTTCTTCAATACTATTTTTTATAATTGTTGCACATTTTAACTCTTTAATTTTATCAATACTATTATTGTTAGAATCATAATCAAAAAGTGCCTTTGCTTCAAACTGATTAGGAGTTATTATAGTCACATAATCAAAGAGTGTTTTCATATTTGTAACTGCATCTGCACTTAAAAGCATTGAACCTGCTTTTGAGATAAAAACAGGATCTAAAACAATAGGTATATCTAAATCTTTTATAAGCTCTCTTACCGTATCAATTATCTCATTTGAAAAAAGCATCCCTATTTTTATAGCACTAACATCAAAATCTTCAAATACCATTTCAAGTTGTTCTTTTACAAACTGTGCACTTACTTCACTAATACTTTTTACACCGGTTGTATTTTGAGCCGTTAAAACAGTAATAACAGAACAACCAAAAACTGAAAATGCCTCGAATGTTTTTAAATCTGCTTGAATGCCAGCTCCACCACTACAATCACTTCCTGCTATTGATAATACTACTTTCATTTATAACCTTATAATTTAGATCTCAATATATTAGACTTTACTTAAAAAACTCATTATACTTTTTTGATTCCCATAATCGTATATAATTTTTATAAAAAAGAATATTAAGTAAAGCTCCAATGATAGCAGCAAATGAATCTTTTTGTGCATCCCAAATATCACCTTGTGATCCTAAGAAAGCTATACTTAATTCTGGATATAAACTTAAAACTACTAGCCATTCTAATATTTCATATAATATCGATATCGAAACAATAAGAGAAAAAGTAAAGAATAAAGCAGTTTTAACACTAGTTACACTTGGCACAATCATCTCAAATAATATTCTAAAAAGAAGTAACCCAAATAAAAAATGTACGACTCTATCAAAGTGATTTCTTTCAAAACCAAAAAAATGTGTTATATAATCAAAGTAGATCATTTCAGCATAGGTATAATGAGCCCCCAATGCATGAAAACTTGAAAATATTAAAATAAGAATCATACTTAAAAAAGTGTAATTGTATTTCATATCCATCCAAATAACAAAAGGAAAAAAAATAAATACTAATATATTTTCAAGAAACCAATCTTCTGGATATCTAGGATTTATGGCCATTAGGATCCAAATTAATATATAGATAATATAAATAATTTTATGTGATTTATCCATAATATTTTCCTATTTATCATAAGCTTTTATTTAATATCTAATGACTCATTATTTTTAAAGTAATATCATATTGTAACAATTAATTTAATGTTACTATTTTATAATTACTCAAAAATTAAAATACTTAGTACTTAGTCCCTTTTATTTAAATTATAGTTTTTATTAAAAGATAAAAATATTTATAATATCTTAATAATTTAAAAAATATTATACCTTAAATAATTATTAATAAAAATAAAATCTATCTAGTAAAAAAATATTATTAAAAATTAAATAATTTAGTAACATAATAATATATAAAACTAAAAAAATTTTTAATTGTAAAAAAGAGAATAAACACTATTTTATTTTATACATTGTCCTATACTTGTATTAAGGCATCACGAATTTGCATGTAAGCTATTAAAAACTCAAATAGCATTCTCCAAAAAAGTTCCATGAAAAAAAATACCATAACAAAAAAAAGAAGAAATAACACTTTTTGCTTTTTATTTAGAAGTTTCCATAAAAAATCTTTTCCATTGTTGTATGAAGTATTTAATAGTTTATATTTATTAATAACCAAAAAAAATGTAAACCATAAACAAATAGGTAAAATAAGTGCACCTAGGTAATAAAACAATATTAAAATGTCAGTACTAATAAAAGTTTTAAATGTAAGAAAATCGATAAAAGATGAATTAAAAATACTACTTTCCAAATAAAACCTTTCTTGAAATAAGAAATATTATATCTAAAAAAATATAACTAATGATTTAATTATTTAATAAGGTATATATTTAAAAATGACGCAGTATCAAGAAAAAGATACTGCTTTGTTTTATTCCCACTCAATAGTTGCTGGTGGTTTAGAAGATATATCATAAACAACTCTATTAATACCATCAACTTCATTGATAATTCTTCTTGAGATTGTTTCTAATATTTCATGTGGAATATATGCAAAAGTTGCAGTCATACCATCTGTTGCATTTACTATTCTTACACAAACAGTATTGTCATAAGTTCTATTATCACCCATAACTCCTACTGATTTTACGTTTAGTAATACAGTAAATGCTTGCCAAGTTTTATCATAGTAACCAGTTGATCTTAATACATCTAGCATAATAGTATCAGCTTTTCTTAAAATTTCTAAATCTGGAGAATTAACATCACCCATAATTCTAATAGCAAGACCAGGTCCAGGGAAAGGATGACGACCAATCATATCACTTGGAAGTCCAAGTTCAAGTCCTAAAAGTCTTACTTCATCTTTGAAAATTTCTCTTAATGGTTCGATTAACTCAAATGTCATCCAATCAGGTAATCCACCAACATTGTGGTGTGATTTAATAGTTTTAGAAGGACCTTTAACTGATACTGATTCAATAACATCAGTATAAAGTGTACCTTGAGCTAAGAACTCAATACCATCATGTTTTTTAGCTTCTTTATCAAATACTTCGATAAATGTTTCACCAATAATTTTTCTTTTTTTCTCAGGATCTGTCACACCTTCAAGTTTTGTAAGAAATTCATTACTTGCATCAACAGTAATTAAAGGAACTCCTCTTGCTTTAAACATTGCTTCAACCTGAGGTCTTTCATTTGCTCTTAATAAACCATTGTCAACAAATACTGGTACTAATTGATCGCCAATTGCTTCTGCTAAAAGCGTAGCAACTACAGAACTATCAACTCCACCTGAAACACCACATAATACTTTTTTATTTCCAACTTGTTCTTTTATTTTTGCAATTTGTTCTTTTGCAAAAGAACCCATATTCCAAGTTGATTCACAATGACAAATATGTTTTGCAAAGTTTTTAAGAAGTTTACTTCCTTCATCTGAATGATATACTTCTGGGTGGAATTGGAAAGCATAGATATTTCTATGAGTATCTGCAATTGCTGCATATGGTGAATTTTCACTTGTTGCAATTTTTTCAAAACCTGTAGGAATATTCTCTACTCTATCCCCATGTGACATCCAAACAGTTTGCCCATCTGTTGTATCTTTGAATATTGGGTTTTCTTTTTCAAAGTTTAACTTTGCTTTTCCATATTCATGGTGATCTGCAGGTATTACAGAACCGCCAAAGTGTTGTGAAATTAATTGCATACCGTAACAAATTCCTAAAATTGGAAGACCAAGCTCAAAAATTGTTGTATCAGGATGATAAGAATCTTCAGCATAAACAGAAGCAGGACCTCCAGAAAGAATAATACCTTTTGGTGTTCTAGCCATTATATCTTCAATACTCTCACTATAAGGTACTATTTCAGAATAAACACCTGATTCTCTAAGTTTTCTAGCAATAATTTGTGTATATTGACTACCAAAATCTAATACTATAATTGGTACATGTTTCATATATTAATATCCTCGTTTGATTTTATATAAATCTATTATTAAATGCGATTATATCTAAAAAGTTGTAAATATTTAGTTAAGTAGAAGAATTAAGAAGTTTATTTTTTTGACAAAAAAAAAGCTATCAAAATAAATTGATAGCTTTTAAAGTTAGATTTAATAAAAAAACTTTAATTAATGCCCTATTCCAAACACTTGATATTGAAGATACCAAACTGCAATTGATACAAAGTAACCAATAACAATAATCCAAGCATATTTCATATGTGCACCAAATGTATAAATACCATGTAATTTACCCATAACACCAACACCAGCAGCAGATCCAAATGAAATCATAGATCCACCAACACCTGCTGTTAACGTTACAAGCATCCACTGATCAAGACCCATTGTTGGATTTGCTTTTAATACAGCTGACATAACAGGAACATTATCAACAATTGCAGAAAGGAAACCAACTCCAATATTTGACCAAGTCGCTCCTAATACTGAAGGATCATAAACTATTGCTGCTAAACCTAGCCAACCAATAAAGTATAAAGCACCTACAGCTGCTAAAATACCAAAGAAGAACATTAATGTATTGTTTTCAATTTTAGCCATAGAATGGAAAATATTGAAGTGATCTACACCGTATTTTCTTTTTAATCCATAAGAATAAATTTTTAATAAAGAAAGACCGAACATCATACCCCACATAGCTGGTAGATGCAATACTTGATGAGACATAACCGCACAGAAAATTGTAAATACTCCTAAGAACATAACAACTTTAGCACCTTCTGACATTACAGGTTTTACTTCTTTAGAAGAATCAAATGCTGGAACTTCATTTGGAACAAATCTAGATAAAATAAATGCTGTTACTAAATAACCAATAATTGAAGCTGGGAATAAGAATAAGAAGTCAGTAAATGACCCTTTCCCTGCAGTCCATGCCATAAGTGTAGTAATATCACCAAAAGGAGACCATGCACCACCTGCATTTGCAGAAACAACAATATTAATTGCACCTGGTACTAAGAAATCTTTTCTTGTTTTTTCAATTGTAATTAATACAGTTGATAAAATAAGAGCTGTTGTTAAGTTATCTGCAATTGGTGAGATAAAGAATGCTAAAATACCAGTTACCCAGAATAATTTTCTATATGTATATCCCTTAGAAACTAATTTATATTTTAATGCATCAAAAACACTCATATGGATTAATGATTCAATATAAGTCATTGCAACAAATAAGAAGAAGAAAATCTCAGCGATTTCTAAAATAAGATGTTGTGCTTGAGTATGAACTAATCCCATATCTAAGCCATTTAAAGAATAATAAACAGCAACCAACATAAACATAAATGTACCTATAAATAAGGCTGGTTTTGCCTTATCAATTTCATACTTTTCTTCAGCTGCTACAAAATAATAACCAACTACAAAAATAAATAAACATGCGAATCCAACCCATGTCATTGTAACATTAGGTATTTCACCAGTACTTGCAGAACTTGCAAATAAAGAAACTGATGATACCAGTAATGTCAATAATAATTTCAACATTAATTCTCCTTAATTTAATGCGCTCCAAGTGAAATAGTCACTTGTGAGCTGTTTGTAAATAGATTTTGCCGTAAGTAGCCTTAAAAATAATACAAAATGTAAATTTTTTGTCAATAAAATGTCAACTTTTTACAAGTAAACTAATTATCCTTATTTTTTATAAAGTGTGCGCCCATAGATTTTTTTCTATTAATTGCGCTTTGTATGATAGCTTTTGCTGTAAGTAATCTTAAAAATAGTAATCTTCCTACATCTTTTTGTAAATATTCATTTATTTCAATCAAAGCAGCTTCTAATTCTTTAGGATCTCTTACAATAGATGCAGCTTTCCACATGATTTTTCTTAGGTTGTTTTTAATTTTTTTATCAATTTCTTGATTTCTTGTATAAGATTTTATTTCTTTAGTATAATTTTTACATAAAATTTCAAAATTTTCATTTAGTGAAGTTTCAATTGCTATTTGAGAAAAAACAAGCCCTTCAAGTAATGAATTTGAAGCTAATCTATTCGCTCCATGAACACCAGTACAAGCTGCTTCACCTACAGCATATAAATTTTTCATACCCTTAACTTTTGCTTCAAGTGTTGTTTCAATTCCACCCATTGCATAATGAAATGCAGGTGAAATTGGAACTTTTTCAAAAGGTAAGTCATAACCTAAATCTTTTAAATTTGAATAAATATTTGGAAATCTTTTTTTGAAGTATTTTTTACTAAACATATCTAAAGATAAAAAAACTCCTAAACCTGTTTTTTTGTTATAATCAAAAATAGAACGACTAACAATATCTCTTGGGGCTAATTCTTCATCTTCATGATAATCTTTTAAAAATCTATAGCCATTTTCATCTACAATATGAGCCCCCTCTCCTCTTAGTGCTTCTGAAAGTAAAGGTTTTCTAGCAAAATGTGTTCCTTTAACAACAGTTGGATGAAATTGCATCATTTCCATATCTTTTAAGCTTAAGCCTTTATGTGAAATAATTCCTTGAATTTCTCCTGCTATTGCAGTTGAGTTAGTGTGATATCTGTAAAGAGAACCAATTCCACCACTTGCAATAATTGTATTATGTGCATAAACAACTCTTTGTTCAGTTTCAGAAGTAAAAAATTGAACTCCATAACAAATACCATCTTCTATTAGTAAATCATTTACTACTGCATTTGTTATCATTTCATGTTGACATTGTTCTAGTAAAAAAACATGAATCATTCTTCCAGTAGCATCTCCATCAGCATGAAGAATTCTACTTCTTGAATGTGCTGCTTCTTTTGTATATGCTAATTGGCCTTTGTCATTTAAATCAAATTTTAAACCTGCATCAATAATATTTTTTACAGCTTTTAAAGACTTTCTACTTAAAAGTTCTACTGCTTTTTTATCATTATAATTTGCACCAGCAGTCATGGTATCTTGAATGTGAATAGGAACATCAACATCATCAACAGCAGTAGCTATTCCACCTTGAGCCCAAAAAGTATTACAATCCCAAGGGGATTTTTTACATAATACTAAAACTTTTTTATCTGCAGGAATAAGTCTTGCAGCATTTAAACCTGCAATACCTGTTCCTATTATTATATAATCATATATCATTATTTTGAAGCTTCTTTATTGTTTTTTATTTTTGTTGTTTTATCCGACACATAAACTGGGTCGCCTTTATAACCACAAGCACTAAAAGATAATACAAAACCTGCTATAATTACCGTATGAAAAAATTGAATGAAATACTTAGTCATCTTAAAAATAATCCTGAATTCAGGAAGATTAATACATCATCTACAATAGAAAAGTTTATAGATGTACTTCCCTTGAAATTAAAAAAGGGAGTTAAGTTTGGTTATATAAAAGGTCAAACTTTATATTTTGTACTAACCCATCCTGTTTATAAAATGGAGTTTGAGTATAACAAAGCAGATATAAAATCATTATTAAAAAATGCTAATTTTGATAATGTAAATGAAATAGCTTTTTTTGTAACTAATAAAATTGAGAAAAAATCTAAAAAAGTTATTGAAGAACCTTTGTATAAAGAACGTTCAAATGGTCTATTTACAAATAATGCAAAAGATGAAACTTTATATAAAAAATTTGAAGCTATAAGGAATATTATAAAAGAGTCTTAAATAAAGCTTCTGTTTGTTTATAATTAGGACAGTAAACCTCCACTAAATTCCAAAACTTTTTTGAGTGATTTTTATGTTTTATATGTGCTAGTTCATGAATAACTACATATTCAGTTATTTGTATTGGAAATTTGCATAATTGTGTGTTAAAATTTAAACCATTATTATAATTACAAGAACCCCATGTTCTTTTGTTTTTTCTGTATTTTATTGATGTTGGATAAAGCTTCATCAATTTTGAATATTTTTCTACTAAAGGTGGGATTATTTCTTCTATTTTACTTTTGTAAAATTTGTCAAGATTTGTAATTTGATAATCATTTAATTTTAGTGTTTTACCAAAATATAAAAACTCATCTTCGGCTAAAGTATTTGACGTAACTTTATTTAAGCCTTTTATTAGCCATAACTTTTTCCTTTCCAATAAATCTTTTGCATCTTGTATTGAAAAATAGATATTTGCTTTAATTTGTATCTCTTTATTATTTACAACTCGTAAATAACAATGTTTAATACTCTTTTTATTTACGAGTTTAACTGTAACTACCAAAGAATCAAGATTATGCTGAAATTCCAAGCTTTTCCTTAAGATTATTTTTGTTATAATCTACGAATTATATCATATAAATATGATCAATATTACATAAGAGGAAACATTAATGAAAATTGCAAACAGAATGGAGAATCTATCTCCATCAGTTACTATGGCAATTACAGCCCTAGCAAGAGAGCTAAAAGCTCAAGGTAAAGATATATTAAGTTTTAGTGCAGGAGAACCTGATTTTAATACTCCAGAAGTTATTAAACAAGCAGCAATTCAAGCTATTATAGATGGACATACAAAATATACAGCCGTTGAGGGAATTACTCAAACCAAACAAGCAATCATTAATAAATTAAAAAGAGACCATAATTTAGAATATAACTTAGATAATATTATTATTAGTAATGGAGCAAAACATTCACTATTTAATCTTTTTCAAGTATTAATTGAAAAAGGTGATGAAGTAATTATTCCAGCTCCTTATTGGGTTACATATCCAGAGCAAGTAAAATACTCTGATGGAACTCCTGTAATTATTGAAACAGATGACTCAAATGATTTTAAAATCACTGCAGAGCAATTAAAAAATGCAATTACTGATAAAACAAAAATTTTACTATTAAATACACCTTCAAATCCATCAGGTGCTGTTTATAGAAAAGAAGAGTTAGAAGAATTAGCGAAAGTTCTTGAAGGTACAGATATAATTGTATTATCTGATGAAATGTATGAAAAAATCATGTACGATGGTAAAAAATTTACAGCAGTTGCTGAAATATCAAAAGATATGTATAAGAGAACTGTTACAATTAATGGTTTAAGTAAAGCAGTTGCAATGACTGGATGGAGATTTGGTTATTTAGCAACACCAAATGTTGAACTTGTAAAAAATATGACAAAACTGCAAGGTCAAGTAACTTCAAATGTAAACTCGATCACACAATATGCTGCTATTCCAGCTCTTAAAGGTGAAGCGGATGAAACAATGGAAATCATGAGAAAAGAGTTTGAAAAAAGAAGAAACGTAGCCGTTAAATCTTTTAATGATATTAAAGGCTTAACTTGTTTTAACCCAGATGGTGCATTTTATTTATTTATAAATATTCAAGGTGTTACATCTGATTCTATGAAGTTTTGTGCAGATTTACTAGAAGAAAAAGGTGTTGCCTTAGTTCCAGGGCTTGCTTTTGGAACTGAAGGTTATGTTAGATTCTCTTTTGCTACAGATTTAGAAACAATTGAAGAAGGAATTAAAAGAATCAAAGATTTTGTAGAGAACAAATAATTATGACTCCTCAAAAAAAAGCTACAGTCGTTTCTTCATCAGTTGCGGCTTTACTTACTATTATGAAATTAATAATAGGAATAGCTAGTGGATCAGTTGCTGTTTTGGCTTCAGCAATTGATTCTGTTCTTGATATGTTTGTATCACTTTTCAACTATTTTGCAATATCAAATTCTGAAAAACCAGCTGATAGAGAATTTAACTATGGACGGGGTAAAATTGAAGCACTAGCTTCTGTAATTGAAGGTACTATTATTACAGTATCTGGATTATTTTTACTTTATCAAGCAATACAAAAAGCAATAAATGGTGAAATATCAAAGTATGTTGAAACATCTATTATTGTAATGATTATTTCACTTATTATTACAATATTTTTAGTAATTTATTTAAATAAAATTGCCAAAAAAACAAACTCAATGGTTATTAGAGCAGATGCATTACACTACAAAACAGATGTTTATTCAAATGTTGCCGTTTTATCATCATTAGTTCTTGTTCATTTAACAGGTTATGAGATAATTGATGTACTTGTAGGAAGTGGAATCGCTTTATATATTATTTACTCTGCATATGAACTAATACACGATGGTGTTTTAGTTTTATTAGATAGAGCAGTTGATAGTAATTTAGTTGATAAAATTGAAAATATTATAAAACATAATGAAAATGTAAATGCATACCATCTTTTAAAAACAAGAGAAGCTGGTCATCAGACTTTTGTTGAAGTACATTTAGTTTTTGATTGTATTATTACACTTATGAATGCGCATAAAACAAGTGACAAAATTGAACAACAAATAGAAAACTTGGATAAAAATAGAGATTGGATAATTAATATTCATATGGATCCTTATGATGATTCTGAAATCAACAATGAAAAGTAAAAGATGAAAAAGATTTTATTCATATTAATATTTATTTCTACTGCTTTATTTGCTAATAGTAAAATTGATTACAGAACAGCAAAAATTTATAAAGATGATATTTCATCTAAAATGGCTTTTTCTATGCAACAAGAGGGAGCTTTACTAATAGATGTAAGAACAAAACCAGAGTTTAATCATTTAAGATCAAAAGGGTCTATTAATATTCCAATTTTTTATGCAAAAAATGGACAAAGAGTATTTAATAGAAATTTTTTAAATGAGATATATCAAGTATCAAATAAAAATATAAATAGAAAAATAATTTTAATTTGTAGAAGTGGATCAAGAACAAAACTTGCAAGTAATTTATTAGCAGAACAAGGTTTTAGTAACGTATATAATGTAACACAAGGCTTTCAGTATGATTGGATTAAAGAAAAACTTCCTACAGAAAAATAATAAATTCTTTATTATTTACATATTTTAGTTAAATAATAAAGTTTCTTTAGATATACTTAGAAATATATTAAAGGAATTTTATGAATTTTATCAAAATTTTAGGTGCAAGTGGAAGTAAGGCTAAAGGAATGGGAACCACATCATTCCAAATTTTTAGAGATATTATTGTTGATGCTGGAAATGTAATAAACTCATTAGGTGAGGAAGCCTCAGAAATCAATCATATATTCATAACTCATTCTCATGCAGATCATATATCAGATTTACCATTTATAATTGAAGGCTTCTTTGAAAAAAGGAAAACTCCTCTAACAATCTATGCACTAAAAGAAACTATTGATATACTTAAAAATCACTCATTTAATAATTTAGTATGGCCGGATTTCACAAAAATTAAATTAGTTAATTCTGATAAAAATGCACTTGTCTTTAAAGAATTAGAAACTAATGAAACTATTCAAATTCATGACTATGAAATAAAGACATTTCCTGCTGTACATATTAAAGGAGCATGTGGTTTTGTAATTACTAAAGGACAACAAGCTTTTATAATAAGTGGGGACACATATAAAAATCCTATTTTATGGGATGAGATTAATAATAATAAAAAAATTAATTCTCTTCTTTTAGAGTGTTCTTTTCCTGATAAATTAACACATTTTGCAAAAACTACAAACCATCTATCTCCTGAACTTATTAAAGAAGATTTGGTAAATCTAAAAAGAGATGATGTTACTATTTTTTTATATCATATAAAACCTCTTTATGACAAAGAAATTAAAAGAGATATTAAGAAAAATGGAATATTAAAAAACGGTGGTAAAGTTTTGGTAGAAGGTGATGTAATTCATATTGATAAAGGAACTATTGAACATAATTTGATTAGTGAAAATATGTTCCAAGAAATAATGAAAATTAATCTTGCCTTATCATCAGAAACAAATAAAAATGTACTTTTAGAAAAAATTTTAACATTACTTAGAATATTAACCTCTTCAGATGCTGGTACATTATATATTATGTCAAAAGATGAAACTAAACTTGACTTTAAAGTTGTACAAAACAAATCTTTAAATATAAATATTGGCGGAACAAAAAAAGATCTTGATTGGGCTCCATTACCTTTTATTTTAGAAGATGGCTCTTTAAATAACCATATGGTTGCTATTGTTTGTGCTAATGAAAAAAGAATTATTAACATAAAAGATGCATATAAATCTAATAAATATGATTTTAAAGGGACAAAAGAGTTTGATAAAACAACTGGTTATAGATCAAAATCTATGCTTGTTATCCCTTTAATTAATCATGAGAATGATGTAATTGGAGTTTTGCAGTTAATCAATAAAATGGATAATCATAAAATTATTGAGTTTAATAGAACTGACGAAAAAATAATTAAATCATTAGCCTCACAAGCTGCTATGTCACTTACTAATACACAACTAATTTTAAGTTTAGAAGAATTTTTAAATGCTTTTGGAGGAACTATTGCAAAAGCTATTGATGCAAAATCTCCTTATACAGCAGATCATATTGGCAAAGTAGAAAAAATAGCCCTGCTTTTAGCAAAAGCTGTAAATGATGACAATACTATTTATAAACATATTAAATATAGCGATAAAGACTATAAGCAAATTGCTTTAGCTGCTTGGATGCATGATGTTGGAAAGATTTCTATGCCTGATCATATTATTGATAAGGCTACAAAATTAGAAAAGATATTTAATAGAATTGAATTAGTTGAATCTAGATTTGAAGTTATAAAAAAAGATGTTGAAATAAACTATCTTAAAAATAATATTGTAAAAGAAGAATTTCAAAAACAAATAGTAGAGTTAAACGATTATCTAGACTTTATAAAAACCATTAATAAAGGTGGTGAATTTATGAATGATGAAGATATTGAAAAGCTAGATAAAATTGCTAAATTGACATATATGAAGAATGGAAAAGAAGTTCCTATATTAACTGATGATGAATTTTATAACTTATCAATAAGAAAAGGAACTTTAACACCTGAAGAAATAAGTATTATTAGAAATCATGCAAAACTATCTTTAGAGATGATTTCAACACTACCCTTTCCAAAAAAATATAAAGATGTCCTAAATATTGCTTGTAATCATCATGAAAAATTAAATGGTACAGGATACCCAAGAGGTTTAAATAAAGAGCAAATAGCCTTTGAAGATAGAATAATGATTTTTGCAGATATGTTTGAAGCTTTAACAGCATCAGCACGTCCATATAAAGATGCAATGAAATTATCACAAGTGCAAAACATTTTAGATAATATGGCAGAAAAAGGTGAAATTGACAAAGAATTAACTGATTTCTTTTTTAATCATAAGATTTTACATAAATATGCAAAAGATTCTTTATCAAAAGAACAAATTGATATTAAGTAAATAAGTGTTTAACATAGATAAATTAAAAAAAGATTTTATATATATACTATCATCAATTATTATAGCTTCATTGATAAGTCTAATCTATATCTTTGCATACGAATTACCATCTTCTATTGATAATAGATTAAAAAACTATATGTTTAATATTAGAGGTGAAGTAGCACCGAAATCTAATAGTGTTGTAATTATTGATATTGATGAAAAATCTTTACAATCTTTAGGACAATGGCCTTGGTCTAGAGATATTTTAGCAAAAATATTAAGAAATCTTACAAATAGTAATATTGCTATAATTGGTCTTGATATTGTTTTTGCAGAAGAAGATAGAACTTCACCTCATAAAGTATTTGAAAAACTTAATATAGAGAAAGAGAATGTTCCTAATTATGATTTTGAATTTGCACAAACAGTTGCTTCTACTCCAACTATATTAGGATATCAATTTGAGTTTCAAGAAAAGAAACATATAAACAAAGAATCGCCTTCTATACAAACAATTTTTATAGAAAAAAATAAAAAACTTGGCGAGAGTTACTTACTTGAAGGTAAAGGAACAATTTTAAATATTCCAGTAATACAAGATAACTCTTACTCAAGTGGTTTTTTTAATAATATTCCAGATGAATCTGGAATTGTAAGAAGTGTTCCTTTGATAATCTCATATGATGATGAAATATATCCCTCACTCGCCCTTGAAACTCTTAGAATTGCCTTAGGTATTAAAAGAATTACTATTAACTATGATGAAAATGGAGTAAAAAGTCTTCAATTAAGTGATTATATTATTCCTACTGATAGATATGGCAGATTAATTATTAATTTTAGAGGAAAAGAAAAAACATTTAAGTATATTTCAGCAGTTGATATTTATAATAATGATTTTAAAAAAGAAGATATTAAAGATAAAATTGCACTAATTGGAACATCGGCTGCTGCACTTATGGATTTAAGAGCTACACCTTTTGAATCAATATTTCCAGGAGTTGAAGTACATGCAAATGCAATTGATAACATAATTGCTAAAGATTTTTTATATGAACCATCTTGGGTTGATGGAGCTAATATCTTTATCATTTTTTTATTAGTATTTAGTATAGTATATTTAATAAAAAAAATACATTTAGTATTTATTCCTATTTTAATTCCTAGCTTATTATATTTTACATCATATTTGATTTATTATACTCTTTTTAACTATGGCTTGGTATTAAATATATTCTTTCCTTTAATGACTATAATTTTATCTGCTATTATTACTATAATGCTTCAATATTTTTATGAAATTAAAAAGAAAGATGAAATTAAAAATAAATTTGCATCAAAAGTTTCAAAAGATGTTATGGAACAATTATTAAAAGATGTAAATAATAATCAACTTCAAGCACAGAATAAAGAAATTACAGTATTTTTTAGTGATATACGTGGCTTTACAAAGATTTCAGAAGATATAAAACAACCTGATTTGCTAGTAAAATATATTAATAAATATATGACACCAATGAGTGAGATTATCACAAAAAATAAAGGTACAGTTGATAAATATATAGGCGATGCAATTATGGCATATTGGAATGCACCTTTTGATATTCAAAATCATGAAGATAAGGCTGTTAAAAGTGCTTTGGAACAATTAAGAGAATTAAATAAATTAAATATCTCATTTAAAAAAAATAATCAGCCATTAATTGATATTGGAATTGGAATAACAACAGGAATTGCAACAGTTGGTGAAATTGGAAGTATAGGAAGAAGTGACTATACAGTTATTGGTGATACAATTAATATAGGTTCTAGAGTTGAGTCTTTATGTAAATTCTATGGATTACAATTAATTATCACTAACTTTACAAAAGATAGATTACAAGATACCTATACTTTTAGATATGTAGATTATGTGAAGTTAAAAGGCAAAGATGAAGCAATTGAATTATGGGAAGTTATTAACACAAATAACAATACAAATAATTTTAAAAAAGAGTTAGAAATTTATAATAAAGCAATAAAATTATATAAAGAAGAGAAATTAGAAGATGCAAAACAAATATTCGAAAAATTAAACAAAGAAAAACCTTCTAAAATATATAAAATATATTTAACAAGATGTGAAGAATACTTGAGTAATAATAACTATAAAAAAATTTATAAACATAATAATAAATAATTTTAAGAAGATAAATTGAAAAGATATTTATTAGTTTAATTTGTGTATTTAGCTCTATAATTTTTGCTTCAAACACGATAAAACTTACAGGAGAGTACTCACAAGAATTAGGAAATCCATTTAAAGTTTTACTTGAAAAGAAAAATGAAAGTATAAAAATCAATAGTAAAGATAAAGATATAATGTAATTCATAAAAAAGGTAATATTGAGGTAAATATATTATCTGGAAACCCTAAACTTCTGGATGTTATTTAATTTTACTAGGCTGACACAGATTATTAAACATTCCCTAATTGGTGCTGTACATAGTAAGTAACTTCTTTTTTTTCTAATGCCAGCACTAATGCTAGTATTACTCAATCTTAATAACATATGTCTATATATTTTTTTAATTGCTGTAGAATCCTACTAAGAAGTAATGTATTGTTTTTTCTGCGGTTGACTTTTTATTTATCTTCATTACTTTTTTATTGACTTTGGGAGAAAACCATTTACGTATACTCTTAGAGGAACATATTTTCATTTTATCTCTTTTTCAAAAAGAATTTAGAAATTTCAGTTCTAAGGTTCTGCGGTCAAAATAAAGAAAATCTTGTATAAGGAAAATTTAGATAAAATCAAAGCTTAAAAATTCAAGAAGCATGTTTAGAAATGCAGTATGATACTTTTTTAAAAGTACGATACAAAAGCACCTATATTTTTATTTTACATGTCTACACATTTATACTATTAAGCCCTATGTCTAGGGATAAAGAGAGAATTAATAGCCTTAATCGACCTACAAAACATACCTTAGCAAAACGGGTATAAGTGTCGATTTTAAGGGCTTTTTGAGAAAACAAAGCATAACTGTATAGATGTTTTACATATCTGAGCATATATCAAAGATATAAAATGACTCTCAGATACTGCTACTACTTCAAAAATACTTACTATTTTAGAAAAATGATTCATCATAAATATATCAAGAATAGGACATCAAACTTAAATTATAGACGTAGTTTAAAACTGTGTATGGAAGAAGATTTCTACTACTATATTGAATGTAATAAAATTGAGTTAATCAAACTACTAAATAATATCAATGAAAATCTAACAAGATTTTTAAAAGAGCAAATTGACATAGAATTAACAGTTCCAGACATAAATCAATTTATAAATAAAACCGTTGCTAACTATGTAAAAAAATCAGGATTATTGCCTACTGATTTTAAATACAACCCATCTAAAGAAAATGAAAAAGTTGATAAAATAAATCAAAATCAATACTTGCAAGTTTTAACTGTAAAATTTAAAGAACTTGATTACTTATGTAAAAACTTAAATAAATACGAATTAAGAGATAAAATCAGAATCAAAGCAATTGAAGTAATAAAACAAAGTGATATGTCTTTTGAAGATGTTCTATCTAAAGTTTCAGTAGATAATCTACAAAAATTTTATGAAATGACAGTAAAATCAAAAAGAGATGTCATTCAAAATGATTTAAAAACATATATTAGAAGAAATATAGAACTGTTTTATCCATTAGTCCCAATTCATATTACAGAAGATATAGCAAAGCTTGAAGAAGCTTATTATCAATATATTAATCTCGTATCAAAGAAAGCTCTTCAAAAAAATTATCTCAAATTCATCAGAGATAATGCAGTAAAAAATGAAAATAGTATTTCTTCAAAAAATAAAACTCAAGAGCAACTTATGAGTGATATTATTTTTATACTAAATCAAGAAAACAACAACACTTCACATAACAACTCTTTAGAAATTGATTTATTAATAGAAAAATATATTGACTTTAGAGACTCATCAAAAACAGTAAAAAAAAGACAAATACTATCACTAAACTTTTTAAAAGAGTTTTTAAATGGAAATGGAACAAATGAGCACCCTACTTTAAAACTTAAAGATTTAACAGAAAATGATATAAAACGTTTTACAAACTTATTTTCTAATGCAACACCAAAATCAACAAAAAAAAACAAGAAATATGAATCTATTCCAGCTTGCAGAATATAGAGTTAAAAATGATTTAAATAGATATAAAAACAATACCTTAGAAATGATGCAGTACGATATTCAAAACTTTTGGAAATATGTTTGTAAATATATTGATAATAGATTAAACCCATCACTATTTGATGCCTTTGATATATTATATTTAACTTCACAAGCAAAATACAAAGATAAACAAGAAGATTCAAAACTAAGAGGTTTTACAACTAATGAATTGCAAACATTTATTGATGTTGCTTATTCAGAAGATAAATTAAGAAGAATACTTACAGATTCTCCAAGAAATTTTTTCTGTTTTTTCTTTGCATATATGTTAGGTACAAGAATTGCAGAATTTACTTATATCAGAACGAGTGATATAAAAAAACAGATAAAAAATGGAGAAGAAGCTTACTATATTTATCTAAATGAAGATGTTGCACCACAAAGTCTAAAAAATAAAAATGCTCATAGAAATATCCCTATTCCAAAAATCTTAATTGAATTAGGTTTTCTAAATTATCTTAATCTTAGGATTAAACGAGAAAAAGAATGGTTATGGGACTTTTCATCATCAGGATATGGTTCTATATCTGTCTTCTTCCAAAGGCATATTAAGAATCTATTTCCAAAAGAAAAAAGAGAATTACAACTAAGGTCTTTAAGAAAAAACTTTGCATCAAAAGTTTTCTCTGAGGATTATAATACAAAAGAAAAAAATCCTAATACTATAAAATCTTTAGAACAAAATCTAAAAAGAATCATGGGACATGCAGAAGGTTCAACAACAGGAGTGTATCTTGACAGAATTGAACCTATAATAGGAAAAAATCTTTTAGATACATTAGGGGATTATGATTTAAATTTAGAAGACCTTAAAGGTTATATTGGAAATTATTATCAAAATATACTAACTGATATTGATAGTATTGATAGCAGTTTTAATTGGAAAAAGAAATCTAATATAAAACCTAAAAAAGGAAGGAGAGTATAAATTTTCCTTCTCTCTAAAAATTATTCAAAAAACTTACTTATATTATCTTTTTTATCAGTTTCTTTTAGAGGAACATTATTTCTTTTTATTTCTTTATCAGAATTTATATCTGTAACTTGATTTCTCTCTTTTATTACTTCTTTTTCACTCTTTTTATCATTTTTATTACTTATTTGAGTTTCACTCTTTTTAATATTAATCTCATTTCTTTTTTCTATTATTTTAGATTCTTGACTACTTTTTACTTTATTTAATTCTTTATAAATATTATAAGAGCTGAATGCTATAAAAACAATACTGAAAATAATAACCATATATCTATATCTTCTAATCATTGTTTTAATATTTTCAATTTTCTTAAGAACTTCAATTTTATCTTCTTCTAAATCTTTTGGACTAACTCCTGATTTTTTAATTATTTCAGCCATTATATTCTCAAACTTTTTCTTTGTATGAATAATACTTTTTTTCATCAGATTTAAAGAATTAATACTAAAAGCACTCCAAGCAACAATTAAAATAATAGTTGCAACTAAAGGGATTACTTCATCTTTAAATCTAAAAACAAGCAAAATATAAACACCAAATTGAATAGGTAATGAGTTTATTTTTGATAAAAAATCTGAAAGATTTTCTTGTAATGTCTTAATGTATTTTTCTTTTTCTTCATGAAACTCTGATAGAAAGTTCTCAAATGAGAATTTATTTTTATACAATTCAAATTCTCTATTTGCATTTTTATAAATACTATCTAAATTCATTAAAGTAATATAAAATAATTTACTATCAGAGTTTTTAATATCTTTTGCAATTCTAATAAAATTATCCCTTAAAAAACTATTGTATTCGTTTTCAGTTAATTTTTTAGCTAATAATTCATATATTTTTTTTAGATTGTTATCATTATAAAAAAAAGTTGAATCTTTTTCAGAATATCCAACTTCTAATTTTCCCATCTTTTCTGATAAAAAAATTAAAATTTCAAATGCTTCATCATCATAAGATATAACTTGATGTTTAATAAACAAATTTTTCAATTTTTTACTAAAAAAAATGTTTTCAAATAATGCATTATCAGAGTTTTTATTTTCATAAAGTAATTCATCTTCAATTACTATAATAGTGTCTTCTTCTTTTAATGATTCTCTTTGACTTAAGACATCCTTCTTTTTTTTGAATATCTTAAATACCTGTCTTGACAAATCAATAGTGATTGCTTCTGTTTCTTCTTCATATTTTATATTAAATCTATCTAATAACTCTTTGTTTAAATTAGAACTTCTTATTTTTAATACATCAGAACAAGAATCATTTGAAGAGTTTAAATGATTAATTAATTCTTTTAAGTTATTCATCATCATTCATATTTTTCAGATTTTCAATTTGATTAATTAATTCAGTTGAATTAATAATCAATTTACCATTAACTATTCTTATTTTATCACTGCTGAATATACTTCTTGGTGCTGTTATTTCTATATCATCTGCTTTAACTGATGCTTTGAAAAATTTACTTAAATTTGCTCCTTTAAGTTTAAATTCACTATCAATGTCTATATCATTGTCATTACAATAGTTTTGAATATAATCAGAATCATTATAAATATATTCACTCAATGTATTTAAATTAACTGTATTTGAAGGTTGAGTTTTAGCATAATCAAATATTTTTTTCTTTAATTCATCTCTTGATGAAATATCATCTGGAAGTGTAATCTTATTTGTTAAATCATAAAGTGCTTGTGCATCTATATTTTCTTGTTTACTGTCATCAATTCCAATCCATTTTTCAAAGTAACCTGCAATGTCAGTATTTCCTTTAACTAAAGAAATATATCTATCATCTGAAGTACTATTTAAAACACTTAAATTTATTTTTGCTCCCATTGCAAAATGTTCAACATTTAAATATTCAGTAGAATTAATGTCCCATCCCGAACCACTTTGTATTAATTTTGTCCCATCAGTATTTCTAACTAAAAATACTCCTAAAAAATCTTTTGAATAAGTAAATTCGGTAAATACTAAATAACCACCTTTAGCACCTGATATATTTTGTATACTTAATTTTAATTGTTTAGTTAATTCTTTTGAAATTTCAAGTAAATCAAAATCCGAAAAATCTTCAACTTCTTTTTTGAACCCATCTTCAGAGAATTTAGCCCTTTTTATTGACTTTTTAATAAATGAACTATCAATTGAAGTAACAATTTTTGAAACCTTTGGATTTGTAACATCTAATAATTCATCTGATAAAAAAATACCTGCACCAGTAGTTTTAGCTTCTTTCATAATTTCATGTATAACCAAAGATTTAACTTTCATATAAATTCTCCAAAAAATAATTTTAATATCATATTATAATTATAATTACTAAGAAATAAAACCATAGACACATTAATAAAATAAAATTAATAAAAGCCTTACATAACCAACTTTTAGATAATATATCAACTTAAAAAATACAAAACATGTTTAGATATGTAAATTATGACACTACACAAAAAAACATGTCATATTATGATATATTTTAAAAAAGTATGCTAAATTTCAAAAAACACTAAGTATTTTACATATCTAAGCAAAGTGGGGTTAAAGCCCCATAAAATAGGACTTTAATGGCACTAATAGACTTACAAAACATTTCAAAACAATATGACACAAAAGTTATTTTAAAAAATGCAAACTTTACCTTAAACCAAGGGCAAAGAATTGCTGTAATTGGACAAAATGGCCAAGGAAAATCAACTCTTCTAAAAATAATCACAGAAGAAGTAGAACCAGATGATGGTGTAAAAGCAATTGATAAATCTATTAAAATAGAAATGCTAGCTCAACATCCAAAGTTTGATGATAATTTACTTGTTCGAGATGCGATTGAAAACCAACTTCAAGAGTTAAAAGATGCAAGAGTTGAATATGAAGAAATATCCCTTAAAATTGTAGAAGATTATGAAAATACGGAACTAATCAATAGACAAAGTGAACTTGCAACATTTTTAGAATTCCATAATGCTTGGGATTTAGACAATATGATTGAAAGAGTTTTAAAAGAGTTCCAGCTAAAAGAGTATGAGTTTAAAGATGTAAATCTTCTAAGTGGAGGTGAGCAAAGAAGAGTTTCACTTGCTGGACTTTTATTAAAAAAACCTGATGTCTTACTTTTAGATGAGCCTACAAACCACCTTGATGTATATATGGTGGAGTTTTTAGAACAGCTTTTAATCAAAAACAATTTCACACTTATTTTTATTTCACATGATAGATATTTTATTGATAATATTGCCACTTCCGTAATAGAAGTAGAAAATGGAACATTACGTAAGTTTCAAGGTGGATATTCATCTTATTTAGAGCAAAAACAGCAGCTTTTAGAAAATATGCAAAAAGATCATCAAAATATGATTAGATTATTTAAAAGAGAAGCTCACTGGATGCAAAGAGGAGTAACTGCTAGACGAAAAAGAAATGTAAGAAGAAAAGCAGAATACTTAGATTTAAAACAGAAAGTAAAATCAAATCCAGCAGCAATTAGAAAAATGAGTGTTGAATTACAAAGAGAACAGAAATCTTTTAACAGTGAAGAAACAAGAACTCAAAATAAGAAAAAGATGCTCTTTGAACTTGATGATATTAGTATTACCTTAGGAGATAAACTTCTAATAAAAGATTTTACTACTAGAATTTTGCAAAAAGATACTATTGCAATTGTAGGACCAAATGGAACTGGTAAATCTACAATGCTTAAAATATTTATGGAAAAACTCAAAATTGATCACGGACGATTTAAAAAAGGTGATTTTAAAGTAGGATATTTTGACCAACACAGAGAAATGCTAAATGATAATCAAAGTATTATGCATACATTCTGTCCTAATGGTGGAGATTTAGTTGAATTAAATGATGGCAGAACAATGCATGTTTATGGATATTTAAAAAACTTTTTATTTCCCAAAGAGTATTTAGAAAAGAAAATTGGAGTATTAAGTGGAGGTGAGAAAAATAGAGTTGCATTAGCACTTTTATTTACTAGAAATATAGATTGTTTAGTTCTAGATGAACCTACAAATGATTTAGATTTGCCTACAATTAATATTTTAGAAGAGTACTTAGAAAACTTTCAAGGTGCAATTATTTTAGTATCTCATGATAGATATTTTGTTGATAAAATTGCAAAAAAACTATTTGTATTTAAAGGGAAAAATGGAGAAGTTGAAGAGAGTTTTCAACCGTATACTGAATACTTAGAAATTGAGAAAGAATTGAAAGATTTAAGTTCTCTAGAAAAAAGTATAAAAAAAGATGAAAATGAAAAAAGTAAAGAAATAACAAAAAAGAAACAAGTAAAACTATCATTTAATGAGCAAAGAGATTATAAAATGCTACCTGCTCAAATAGAAGAATTAGAAGAGAAAATAGAAGAAATAAACAATTGCCTTATGGATTCAAAATGTTATGAAGCAAAAGGTATAGTTGCAGTATCTAAAGAGCTTGAAGAAGTAGAAGCTCTTTATGAAATAAAAGTTGAAAGATTTTTAGAACTTGAAGAGTTAATTGAGAGTTTTAACTCTTAAAAAGATATAATAATTAAATAAATAATAAGCACATAAGGATTGAAATGACTTTAAAACAACAACTAAAAGATGATGTTAAAACAGCTATGAGAGAAAAGAACATAGTAAAAAGAGATTCAATTAGATCAATAAATACTATGATTAAACAAATTGAAGTTGATGAAAGAATTGAATTACAAGATGAAGATATTATAAAACTTATTCAAAAAGGTATAAAACAAAGAGAAGAAGCTATTTCACAATATAAAGCTGCTTCAAGAGATGATTTAGTAGATAAAGAAGCTGAACAAATTGAAGTATTTAGACTTTATTTACCAGTTCAAGCTACTGATGAAGAATTAGAAGCAGGAATGAAAGAAATTATTGCACAAGTAAATGCTGAATCTATGAAAGATATGGGTAAAGTAATGGGAACTGCAAGTAAAAAATTTGCTGGTATTGCTGACGGAAAAAGAATAAATGAAATGGTTAAAAAACTTTTGGCTTAATAAGAACATTTTTTAGGATTAATTATGAGTAAAGAATTTGAAGAAGTATTTTCAAGACTAACAGTATTTGAGAAAAATGAAATAACAAAAAATAAAATTGAAACAGCTATTGGTATTATTCCTTTACTTTTAAAAAGAGTATCTAAAGATAATGTAGAAGAATTAGCAGCTATTCTTAAACAATCTGTTTTACCATCTATTTGTTTAAAAACTGATGATGAAATTGAACAAGTATTTCAAAGTATTGATGAAGATAAGAATTTATTATTTGATAAAGAAATTCAAGAAAAAATAAAAAGATTTATTGAACAAAGATTTGAAAGAGATAAAAAAGTTGTTATACAAAGAACTTCTGATATCTCAAAATTTGTTGCTTTAATGGGTCAATACTTAAATGATGCTATTTCAAGCAGTGGATCTGGTTCTAAAAATGTATTAAATATTAAAGAGAAAATCCAATCAATTGATTTATCAAGTGATAATTTACTTCAATTAACTAATTTACAAACAGAACTTATTAATGCTGCTTCTTCAATAGAACTAGAAATGAGCACAGTTAGTAATACTTTACAGACTGGAAAAACAAAAGTTCAAGAATTAGAAGAAAAAATAAACTCCCTAGAAAAAGAATTAACTAAAACAAAAAATGAAAGTATGAAAGATGATTTAACAGGATTACTTACAAGAAGAGCTTATAATGATGAGATAAAAAAAATCGAAAGTTCTTATAAAAGACATAATACTCAATATGCAGTAGTATTTTTTGACTTAGACTTCTTCAAAAAAGTAAATGATACATATGGACATGAATGTGGAGATGTGATTTTATCTACCTTTGCTAAAATATTAGGAAAAAATACTAGAGACCATGATATTGTTGGAAGATATGGTGGAGAAGAGTTTGTAGCAATTGTTCATTTTAATTTAAATAGAGAATTACTTCAATATTTAAAAAGAATTAAAACAATAGTTAATGCTAATAATTTTAGATATAAAGAACATGAAATAAAAGTAACATTCTCAGCAGGTGTTGCAGTAAGATCTGATCACGAGTCATATGACGCAGCTCTTCAAAAAGCTGATATGCTTTTATTTGAAGCAAAAGAAAACGGTAGAAACCAAATCAAACTTGAAGATGGGAAAACTATTTAGTTTTTTCATTCTTTTAATTCTATTTTTATTTTAATCCTCATAATATTACACTATTTATTAAAAATTCAGATACAATCCTTTCAATATTTATACTACTTGATCTGTATTATAATATCGCTTTTGAAATCTTTCAAAAGCTTAAAAACAACCTATTGATAGCCTAGATCTACATTAAATTATTAGCTACTAATTAAATGTTAGGCTTCTTTCCATGAACACATAATATATTATAAATTAATAACTATGACAATAAATTCATGCCCTATTTTAATGGAGTAAATTAAAATGATACAAATAAGTAACCAAATATTTTGTAAAGAATTTCTTATGAAATTGGATATAAAAACAGGGAAATTACCAAACCCTTATTATGATCTTCCATTTATGCTTATTGAAAACTTTCTATCTTCAAAAATATGTGAAGAGATAACTTCATCAATGAGATTAAATCAAGACGCATGTGAAGCAGAAATCAGAAAATATGAAGCAATACAAATTCAAACAGGCAAAAATACTAAAATAAGAAAAACAAATATTCATAAATTAAGCCCTACTCAAGAAAATATATATAATGAAAGTTTTTTTAAACATAAAGAAGATATAGAAAAATTTTTTAATCTAAATATTACAACATCAACAGAAATTCAAGCCTTAGAGTATACAGAAGGTTCGTTTTACAAACAACATAGTGATGATTCAAGTGTGCTACTTAAAGATGATGAAGTTATTGGTTTCCTCCCTGTTGCACTAGATCGAAAAATCACATCTGTATTATTTACTACTAATCACAGTGATATTATCACTAAAAACAATTTTAGTGGTGGAGAACTTGTTTTTAATTATTTATATAATAAAGATGGCGAAGTGATACAAATTAAGCCTAAAGCTGGGGATATGATTATATTTTACAGTAACCCCTACTTTACACATGAAGTTTTAGAAGTAAAAAAAGGATATAGAGTATCTTTAGTTCAATGGCATGATGCTATTATGCACTAAAAACATACTCTAGTAATATTTCTTTTTTTATTACTTTTGTTGTTGCATTTGAAGTTGCTTCTGCAATTATTTTAGGTGCACAACCAGCTTCATAGGCTTCTTTCCATCTTAATTCTCACAAACACCACTTATTACCTTCTTTCAGTCCAGGAAAGCCGTATTGTGGAACAGGAGTTGTTAAATCATTTCCTTGTGCTTTTGAAAACTCTAAAAATTTATTTGTAAGAATTGCACAAACTGTATGCATACTTGTATCTTCTTGTGAAGTTCTACAAACCCCATCTCGATAAAAACCTGTCATTGGACTCGTACAACAAATTTCTAAATTTGTTCCTAAAATATTTGTTTGCATAGTTATCCTTTTATTCTTGAATAGTCCAAATAAATTTGCTTTTATCAAATTTATGATTTGGAAGCTTGTTTAAAATACTATTTTTAACTTCTTCGCTTATTGTTTTTGTTCTACTTAAAATCCACAAATACTCTCTATTTGGACTCCCAACTAGCGCATAATTGTAAGCATCATCTAAATCAATTATCCAATAATCACCATAAAAAGGTTTAAAAAAACTTACTTTTAATTTTGAATTTGTTTCATCAAGAGCATAGGCTTCACCTTCAGCCTCTTTTTTCTCTCCATCATCAATATTTGTACATTTATTAATTACTTTGATTTTTCCATTATCTTTTAATTCATAAGTTGCAGTTACATTTTTACATCCTTTTTCAAAAAAATGTTCAAACCTTGCAATTTCATACCAAGTTCCTTTATATTTTTGGATATCTACTTTATCAACAGTTTCTAAATATGGATTTTTAGAACCACATCCAACAAATAAAAATGTTAGAAAAATACCTATAATTATTTTTAACATACCTTATCTCCCAGCTTTATAATTTAGTATTTCTTTTGTAACTTTATGTCTAAAATCAAACATTTTTTTAAGTTCACTTTGAATAAAGAAATTAAACAATTGCCCAAGTGCTCCCAAAGGTAGTTCATACTCTACAACATCTTTTAACTCACAGATATTTCCCTTTTGAGTAAATATATGATAATGTTTCCAATACTTAAAAGGTGACTTATGTGCAATATCGACTAAAAGATTAGGTTTTTCAATTTTTGCAATCTCTACTTCCCAAGTTATAGGAATGAAATTCTTTACTGTTCTTATTTTTAAAACTCCACCTTCATGGGGAATAAAGTCTTTATTTAATAACTTAACTTTTGTATCAGGAGGAGTAATATTTTCTAAATTCTTAATATCTAAATGAAAATCAAATAGATCTTCTAAACTACAATTAATTGTAGAAACTTTTTCAAAAGTATTCATCTTTTTCCTTTAACCTACTAAGTCATCAACACAAGATTTTATATCTTCAAATTCAAATTCGAAACCACTATCTATTAATTTTTTAGGTTTTACACATTGACCATCAGTAAGAACTTTAGCCCCTTCACTAAATATCATATTTAACACAAATTCAGGAATAGGTAAAAAAGTAGGTCTATTTAAACTTTTTCCTAAAGCTTTTGTAAACTCATAGTTAGTTGTAGGATTTGGTGCAGTTAAATTAAATACCCCATCTAAGTCTTTGTTCTCATATACAAAATTATATGCATTTAATAAATCATCTAAATGTATATAAGAAAAGCTTTGTAAGCCATAGCCAATAGTTCCGCCAAGCCCTAATTTGAAAGGAGTTAACATTTTTCCTAAAGCTCCTCCATTTCCTAGAACAATGCCAAATCTAAAGATTGCAGTTCTTACTCCAAATTCTTTTGCTTTTGAAGCTTCACTTTCCCAATCTTTACAAAGATTTGCTAAAAAATCATCTTCGTATTCATGATACTCTTCATCATAACAAGTTGTATTTTTATATATTCCAACGGCTGAAGTTGAGATAAAAAGTTCTGGTTTTTTTTCTGCTTTATTCATTGCATTTACTAATGCTTTTGTCGTATCTAATCTACTATTATAAAGAGTTTTTTTGTATTTATCTGTCCATCTGCTAATGATATTAGCACCAGCTAGATTTACTACGATATCTGATTTTTCAATAATAGCTAATAATTTTTCATCATCTTTTAATTCTTCTCTTTTGATTCCAATTACATTGAAACCTTTATTTCCAAAGAAAATCTTTAAATTCATTCCAACAAATCCCCTTGAACCTGTTATTGCTAAAGTTTTCATAATTTACTCCTTTGAAGTAAGTTGCTTATATTTGTTATTATATACACTTTAAACCATTATTTGTATAATAAAAATGTTAATTAAAAAATTTCTTCTTATAAAACATATAAACTAACACCATATGTCTACTAAAAGTATGTAAGTACTCTATAATATAAATAAAAAAGGCTTCAATATGCAAGCTAAAAAAAGAATTTGGATTGTTGGTGGAAGTTTGGGAATTGGCCTAGAATTTGTAAAGCTATGCCTAAACAGTAACTATCTTGTAATTACAAGTTCTAGAAGTGCTTCAACAAGTGAAGACTTACTTGAACTAAAACAGCAATACAAAGAAGAATTAAGTTTATTAGATTTAGATGTAAGTTCAAAAGAAGATATAAAACAAAAAGTACAAATAGCTTGGAATACCTACGAGGGTATAGATATTTGGTTTTACAATGCAGCTACTTATAATATTATGAGTATTGATTCTTGGGATATTGAAAAATTTGAACAAATGAATGAAACGAATTATTTAGGAGTTATTAGAATAATGAGTGAAATTTTACCTTGCTTTAAAAACCTTGAGAATACAAGTGTTAAAAATATGAAATGGGCATGGAATTGTAGTCTTTCTTCCTACTTTGGACTTCCTAATGGTGGTGGATATTCTGCACCTAAAGCTGCTTTAGTTAATCTAGCAGAATCAATTCAACCAGAATTGAAAATTTCAAATATAAACTTACAAATAATAAATCACGGCTTTGTAAAGACAAGATTAACCGCAAAAAATCAATTTGAGATGCCACAACTTATGGAAGCTAAAGAAACAGCAGAAAAAATATTTGAAGGGATTGAAAACTCATCATCTTTTGAGATTAGATTTCCTTTTGGCCTTAGAGCATTTTTATCTTTACTAAAAATACTTCCTTACAAAATCTCTTTAGCACTTACAAAAAAGATGATGCCATGAGTGAATTAAACAATACAAATGCAAGAGTTTATGCAAGATTTTTTGAAGAAATAAACAAAGAGACTTCTTTAAAACAGTATGCAGAAATATTTGATAAAAATGTACAATTTAAAGACCCCTTTCATGATATTGAAGGTCTTGAAAAACTATATAAAATTTTTGAAGACATGTATATAAAACTTGATAATCCAAGATTTAAAGTTAAAGAAATAATTGAACAAAACAATATTGCTTACTTAAAATGGGACTTCTTCTTTTCGTTTAAAAATAGTAAAAAAGAAGAATCTTTTGAAGGTGTTAGTAGAGTTGAATTTGATGAAAACAATAAGGCAATATCTCATATAGACTATTGGGATTCTTCTAGTAATTTATATGAAAAAATGCCTATTCTTTCTTTCTTTATAAAATTTATAAAAAGTAAAATAAATAGTTAGTTATGCAAACAAAAATTTCTAAAAAATCTTTGGTATATTACAGCCTTCTTGCTATTCCTTTAGCAATTGTAGGTCTTCCTTTATATATTTATTTGCCAACTTATTATGCAACAATTATTGGCGTTGAAATAGCTAGTGTAGGTTTGATAATTTTTCTTGCAAGACTAACTGATGTTTTTACAGATCCATATTTTGGCTATTTAAGCGATAAAAGTATTGAATACTTTAATAGTAGAAAACCTATAATGATTCTAGGTTCTTTTATACTAATTTGTAGTTTTTTTGCTCTAATAAATCCATATCTTGACTTTGCTAAACTTTGGCTTTTGATTTTTTCTATTTTGGTATATATTGGTTGGAGTATGATAAATATTCCATATTTAACTTGGAGTAGTGAAATAAGTAGTAAGTATGAAGATAAAACTCTTTTAAATAGTTCAAGAGAACTTTTTACTATTATTGGTATTTTAATAGCTTTACTTATTCCTTATATTTTTAAAGTTTCACAAAATTACGAGCAAACCCTACAAGTGCTATATCTTTCATTTTTAATTCTGTTTATTCCTCTATTTTTTATAACTTTAAAAAAAGTTAATATCAAAACAAATATAAAAGTAGAAAAATATAGTTTAAAAAACCTTAAAAATATTTATACAAATATAAGTGATTTAAAATATCTTCAAATTGGGTACTTTTTCAATAACCTTGCAAATGCAATTCCTGCAACTTTATTTTTACTTTTTATTGAATTAGTTATTCAAGAAAAAAGCTCTGGTGGAATGGTTTTAATTCTATATTTTTTTTCTGGAATCATAGCTCTTCCTTTTTGGAACTTTTTATCAAGTAAAATTGGTAAAAAAAACACTTGGATTACTTCAATTGTTTTAGCATCATCTGCTTTTGCTTTTGTACCTTTTTTACAAAGTGGAGATTTAAACGCTTTTATAATCATAAGTTTAATATCTGGATTATCACTTGGAGCTGATATGGCAATTCCTACTTCTATTCAAGGTGACTTAGTGCAAAGAAGTAAAAACTATGAGAGTAATATTTCTGGTTTACTATTTGGTATTTGGACTATGATTACAAAGCTATCACTTGCATTTGCCGTAGCTTTAAGTTTTATAATTCTTGGTTTCTTTGATTTTAAAGCTTCTACTCCTACGTCTAATTCACTTCTTGTTCTTTCATTTCTTTATGGATTTTTTCCTGTAGTCTTAAAATTATTTGCCGTATTTTTTATCAAAAAATACTCTGATATAAAAGAATAATCTTATTAACAAACATTTTATTCCTACGAAAACTCTTAATATAATCATATAATCTTTTTACAAGGAGTTTGAGATGAAGACACTTATTATATATATTATTTCTTTTTCATTTCTCTTTTCTCAAACTCCTACACAATACAAAGAGGCACCAAATCCTGTTGATTATGTATCAGCAAAAAAGTTTAGTGGTTTATGGTATGAAATAGCTCGTACATACAACTCTTTTGAAAAAGATTGTGTAGCAGCAACTGTTGAATATGTATTAACAGATGATTTAAATTATGAAGTTAAAAACAGATGTTTTGACACTGAAATAGGTAGAGATTTAATCGAATTTAATGGAACAGCAAAACCTTTATACCAAAATACGATGGCACAAATACAAATGACTTACTTCTGGATATTTACTAAAAACTATAGAGTCGTATATTTAACTAAAGATTACTCCAGTGCCGTAGTAGTTGATAAAAATATGAATAATGTATGGATTTTAAACAGAACACCCTTTATGAAAAAAGAGAAACTAGAAAACCTAGTTTCTTTTTTATCACAATACATGGATACTAAAAGATTGATATTTACTCCACAAGATTCGCAAGGAAAATACAAATGAGCAAAGAAAAAAAATATAAAATTGCAGTCTTAGGTGCTGGAATAAGCGGACTTGGTTCTGCATACTTATTAAGTAAAAAGCATGAAGTTGACCTTTATGAAAAAGATAACAGATTAGGCGGTCATGCAAGAACTTCTAAGGTTGAAGAAGATGGTAAAACATTTGGTGTTGATACTGGTTTTTTAGTATTTAATCACCCTACTTACCCACTACTTACTAAGCTATTTAAAGAGTTAGACGTAAAAATAGAAAATAGTGATATGAGTTTTGCATTTTGGGATCAAAAAAGCAATTTAGCTTACAATGGTGAATCATTAAAAGGTATGTACTTTCAAAAGAAAAATATCTTTTCTTATTCACATAATAAAATGATTTTAGATGTACTGAAATTTAACAAAAAAGCAAATGAAGATTTAGAAAATAATAGTAGCGACTTAGACTTATCTTTAGGTGAGTATTTAAAAGATTATTCGCAATATTTTAAAGAAAGATACATTATTCCTATGGGTTCGTCTATTTGGTCAACACCTAGTGATAAAATGAGTGATTTTCCAGCACGTACTTTTTTACATTTTTTTAAAAACCATGGATTATTAGGAGTTGATACTCATCATCAATGGCTTACAGTTAGCGGTGGATCTATTAATTATGTTGAAAAGATATCAAAAAAAATATCTGGAAAAATCTTTAAAAATTCTGATGTTATAAGTGTTGAAAGAGAAGATGATAAAGTTATTTTAATACACTCAGACAATACAGAGACTGTTTATGACAAGGTGATTTTTGCAATGCACGCACCTGATGCTTTAAACTTAATAGATGAACCAACTGTTGATGAACTTAGAGTTTTATCTGCTTTTGAATATAAAGAAAACAAAGCAGTTTTACATAATGACAAAAAAGCTTTATATCCAGACAAAAAAGTTTATGCAGCATGGAACTATAAAACAAATGGCAAAGATGAAAATGTGACATTATCATACTGGATTAATCGTTTACAAAATCTAAAAAGTAAAAAAGAGTACTTTGTTTCTTTAAATGAAACAGAACAATTAGATGAAGTAATAGAAAACATATCTTACGAACACCCACAATTTGATGCAAAATCAATTGAAGCTCAAAGTAAAAGAAGTCTTATAAACGGAAAAAACAATACATACTTTGCAGGAGCTTATTGGAGATATGGTTTTCATGAAGATGGTTTATATAGTGCAAATACTATTGCACAAGAATTCGGATGTGAATTATGAGTCATAAATTTTTTGAAGGGACTATTTATCATAAAAGATATAGTCCTAAAACACACAATTTTAAATATAAATTTTTTATGATTGATATTGATATATCTAAACTTGATAAACTTGATAATAAGTACTTTTCACAAAATAGTTTTAATCTATTTTCTTTTAATACAAAAGACCATTTTGGAAAGAGTACAGACTTTAAAGAAAATATAAAAACTTTATTAGAAAAATATGATTTAAAACCAACACAAAAAATGAGATTTGTAACACTTCCAAGAATTATCGGTTATGTGTTTAACCCAATTAGTATTTTAATACTTTTTGAAAATGATAAACCAACAAATATGATAGCAGAAGTTCACAACTATAATGGAGGTAGAGTTATTTATCCTGTTAAGTTAGAAACAAAGGACAATAAGCACTATAAAGGTGAGATATTAAAAGATATGTATGTTTCGCCATTTTTCAAAAGAGATGGAGAGTATAAGTTTAATTTAACATATTCAAATAAAGATTTTTCAATTGGAATAAATCTTTTTGAAGATGATAAAAAAGTATTAACTTCAACTTTTACAGGACAAAGTCTAGTTTTTAATGAAGTAAATATAGTATCACTATTTTTAAGACACACCCTACTTACATTTTGGGTAGTTACAAGAACAATCTGGCAGAGTTTAAAACTTAAAATTAAAGGTCTAAAATGGAATAGACCACAAGCTATTGATCAAATTAGGAGGGCTTAATCATGAAATCTTTTTGGAACAATCTAGGAAACAAGTATTTTTCAAAAATCACAAAAGGAACATTAGAGGTTACATTTTGTGATGGAAATATCAAAATATATGGAAATAATCAAGAACCAAAAGCAAAGATGCATTTAAATAATGCAGATTTATTTAGAAGACTTACACTATTTGGGGACATAGGTTTTGCAGAGAGTTATATGGACAAAGATTTTGAATGTGATGATTTAACGGCATTAATTAAAATAGGGATTATAAATTCTGATGCACTACAAACAAAAAGTGAAGATGAAAAGAAATTCTCTCTTTATAATTTATTCCCAGTAGTAAATAAATTAAAGCATATTATGAGAAAAAACTCAAAAACACGTTCAGCAAAAAATATACAAGAGCATTATGACTTATCAAATGACTTTTTTGAACTATTTTTAGATGACACTATGATGTACTCTTCTGCTGTATTTGAAAAACCAGATGAGCCTTTATTTGATGCACAAAAAAGAAAAATAGATTTACTTGCAAAAAAACTAAATCTTAAAAAGGGTTCAAAAGTACTTGAAATTGGTTCTGGTTGGGGAGCAATGGCTATGCACTTAGTTAAAGAGTATGGATGTGAAGTTACAACGCTAACACTTTCAAAAGAGCAAAAAAAGCTTTGTGAAGGTAGATTTAAAGAACATAATATTGAAGAATCTGTTGATGTAATGCTTAAAGACTATAGGGATATGGAAGGACAATTTGATGCAGTTATTGCTGTTGAGATGTTTGAAGCAGTAGGACGTGAGTATTTTGATGTATTCTTTAAAAAATGTGAGTCGTTATTGAATCCAAGTGGAATACTTGTAATGCAAATTATTACAATGCCAGACCAAAGATATAGCTCATACTGTAAGGGAACTGATTTTATTCAAAAGTATATTTTCCCTGGAGGTCATCTTCCAAGTGTTGGCAAAATACTAGATGTAACTACAAAAAATACAAAACTAAACCTTTTACATATGGAAGAGTTTACAGAACATTATGCAAAAACACTAAACATTTGGCATGAAAACTTTAACAAAAAACTTGCACATGTAAAAGAATTAGGCTTTGATGAATACTTTATTAGAATGTGGAAAATGTATCTTTCTTATTGTGAAGCAGCGTTTTTAACTAGAAATATAAACCTAGTTCAAATTGCCTTTACAAGATATCAAAATATGGACTTAAATGAAGGATTAGTAGCGTGAAACTACAAATCTTTTTTTTAACAACTATATTTTTAATTTTTACAGGATGTTCAAAAATGCAAATAGAAGACTTTACAAATAAAGGTCCAGAATTTATTCCTCAAAAATATTTCAATGGAAAATTAACAGCCTATGGAATGGTAAAAGATAGAAGTGGAAAAATTATCAAAACTTTTAAGGGTGACTTAGTAGGTTCATGGGATAAAAATGGCATTGGAACTTTAGATGAAAAGTTTGTATATGACAATGGAGAGAAACAAACTAGAGTTTGGACACTAAAACCAACAGGAGAGAAAACTTTTATTGGAACTGCTGGAGATATTGTAGGTGAGGCACAAATGGTAGCAAATGGAAATACAGTAATGATTGATTATACAATGACAGTACCATATAATGATTCTACAATAGATATAAACGTAAAAGATTGGTTACACTTGCAAGAAGATGGTGTTATCTTAAATCACTCTAAAATGAAAAAGTTTGGCTTTACTGTAGGTGAACTTGTGATTACTATAATTAAAGAAGATAAGTAATCTACAAGCTCTTTAACACCTAAAGCCTAGAGAATTCTCTTTTCAAGATATTCTCTAAACTCTTTAGCTCCATCTTTTGAACTAGTTACAACATCATCAATTCCCTCAAATGATATCTCTAGTTTTGATTGTTCCATACTTTGCATAGATTTGATTTTATCTACATTTACTATACAAGAACGGTGAATTCTAAAAAAGTTTTTTCCTTTAAGTAATTTTTCCATGTCTCCAATTTTCTTTCTTACATAAGCATCTGTATTTTTTATTTTGATAATAACTTCATCTAAATCAGCTTTTATATAAAAAATATCATCTATATCAATCAAATAAAGTTTGCTTCCTCTTTTAGCCATAATTCTTTTTGAACTATCAATATCTTCTTTAACCATAAATTTTTCAATTTTCTCTAAAGCTTTTTTTATACTCTCATTTGAAATAGGTTTTAATAAATAATCTACTCCACCACTTTGAAAAGCTTCTAAGGCATGTTCAGAATATGCTGTTTGAAAGATTATAAAAGTATTTGGATTGATGTCTCGAATAGTATTTGCAAGTTCTAAGCCACTCATATTTGGCATAGAAATATCTAGAAATGCTATATCAAACTTTTCTTTTGACACAAGTTTTATAGCATCTATTGGATTATTACATTCACTAATATCAGTAACACCCTCTTCTTCTAAAAGTCTTTTTAATCTACTAAGAGCTAGTTTTTCGTCATCTACTATAAGTGTTTTCAATTTTTGCCTTTTAATTCTATTATAAAGAACATTTTACCATTGTCTTTCTTATATGATAACTTTCCAACACCTAATAGTTCTAATCTTTTTTGTAAGTTACTAAGTCCGGTTCCAAAACTTATTTTTTCGCTTAAAATTCCATCATTTGAAACGATAATTTTATAATCTTTTGTACTTATATCTATATTTAATTCTTTTGAATTAAAACCATGTTTAATAGCATTTTCTACAAGCAATTGAATAGAAAACTTTGGCACTTCTATTTTTGCAAACCCTTCTGATATATTTACTTCTAATTTTATATTATCATCGAATCTAATATTCTCTATTTTCAAATATGTTTCGACCATTTTTATTTCACTTTCAAGTGATATTAAAGAGTCTCTTGTGATTGCATTTCGTAAAAATTTTGATAAATCTAAAGTTGCTTTCTCTGCTTTTTTCTGATCTAAATATATGAGTTCTGAAATAGAGTTTAAAGCATTAAACAAAAAGTGAGGATTAAGTTCACTTTCTAATGCTTTTATTTTTGAATCAAGTACTTCACTTTTTATAGATTCATTTTTATATTTCATTGAAATAAACTGATGAAGTATTAAACCAATTAAAAAAGTGAAAAAACCAATCACAATACTAATATAAAGCCATATTGGTTTCAAAAAACTAATAATAGGAAAATCAGCAAATGAAAAAAGAGCATAAGAAAAAACAAAACCTAAAAAACCAGAGAGAAAAGAGAAGATAAAACTAACTAAATACCAAAACTTTTCATTGATTTTTGGAAGTATTAAGTCATTTGAAATTGATATAAAAACAAAAGCACTTAGTGAAATAAAAACAGCACTTGTTGTACCAAAAAGTATTGTTGAAAACTCTTTTAAATTAGTATTGATTAAAAATAAAAAGAAAGAAATAAAGAAACCAAAAAAAGCTCCAATTATAATAATATATAACCAATCAAGTTTTGATATTTTCAATTCTACACTAGACATTTAATTCCTTATTTAAAACTTCAACTCCAATAGCAACACCTGGCCAACCTTGACCTGCAAATACTGTATCTCCAACATTAAATAAACCATCAAAAGGAGTTCTACAACTAGGTGTTTGCAAAATATTTTTAAATGTTATTGGTTTTCCGCCACAGTTATTTCTGTTTATATATCTTTTAAAAGTGTTTGAAGTTGCACTATGTATATTTATTATATCTTCTTTTTTTATGTTTTCAAAGTTATTTAAAAAATCATTAATAATAAAATCTTCAGTAATTTGCTTCTGTTTTTTATACTCATCTTTTGAAATATTTTTCCAATAAAGAGCTTTAATATGAGTTGATATTGTTACACTATAACCATTTTTTGAAAGCTTTTTATCATCTTTTGAAGAAAAAGAAATAAAATATGATTGAGATATTGCATTTGGAAGATTTTTTTCTAATATAATTTGATAATGATGTAAAAAATCTTCTTTTGAATCAAGTGTAAGATTTATCACAAAAGCACTTTGATCACTAAAAGAAAAGCTATTATAATACTTTTTAATTTTTTCATCTTCAAACAATGATGCACTATCAAAAATAGATGCATTTAAAATAACTTGTTTTGCTTTGTATTCATCTTTATTTGAAATTATTCTATAAAACTCTTTTTCTTTTTGTATTTTTAATATTTGCTCTTTTTTATGTACATTTATATCTTCTAACAATCCATCAAATAAACTTCCCATTCCATTGTTTACATAAAACACATCATGAAAAGGATAAGACAATCCTAATGCAAGAGAAAGCAATGGAATATCTTTTGAAGTAGTTTGTATAGTAATTAGTAGTTGTGAGTCTATAAAGGCTCTGTACTCATCAGAAATACCATATAAAGTTTCATTTATAAAACTTTGTGCACTTTTTAAAACATCTAATTTAAAAACTTTTAATATCTCTATTACTGCTTTTGCTGTTTTTGCATATGAAGACAAATTATACTTTGCATAATGTAGATTTTGTAAGCTCCAAAATTTTTTATCTAAGGTTTTGATTGTATTCCAAAATAATCTGTTATTTTTGTGAGGATATACTTTATTTATATTATCAATAAAAGTATCAAAGTCTTTTACTCTATCAACACTCTTTTTATTTTGAATAACTCTAATAGCTACATCACTTTTTTTAATATCAGGGATATAGTTTGCTTTATCAAAGATATTCTTTATGGGATGGTTTTTCTCATAACCTACAAAAGTAGTTGCCCCTGCGTTGTAGTAGTTTCCTTTTCTTTTAAAAGTACTAGCACATCCTCCAAGATTTGCATCTTTTTCAAAAAGTATTAAATTCTTGTCCTTATTAAGTGCAGAGATTAAAGCTCCACCCATTCCAGAGCCAACTACAGCAATATCAAGATTGTTCATTTTTCGCTTCTTTAAATCTGTCAATAGCTCTTTGTCTTGACAGTTTTATATCAACAATTGCTTTAGGGTATTCAACAAATAGATTTGACTGTAAACCATTTTCAATATGAAATAGTTTTGCATCTACATTTTCAAACTCTTTAAACACAGACTTAATAAATATTGCATCTTTATCAAACTTTTGTGATTGACTGTAAGGATTAAAAACTCTAAAATAAGGAGCACTATCAGCACCAGTACTTGAGCTCCATTGCCATGAGCCTATGTTTGAACTAGCTTCATAATCAAGTAGTTTTTTTGCAAAATACTCTTCACCTCTTTTCCAATCTATAAATAAATTTTTAGTTAAAAATGAAGCTACTACCATTCGTAAACGGTTGTGCATAAGTCCAGTATTATTTAAATGCACCATTGCTGCATCTATTATAGGAACACCTGTTTTACCCTCACACCATTTAAGAAAATCATCTTCGTTTGAACTCCACTTTATTTCTATATTATTAAAGTTGTTTTTTTCAGATTGTGGAAAATGAAATAATATATAATTATAAAACTCTCTCCAAAAAATCTCTCTTATAAAAAATTCACAATCAACAAAGTTAAAAGATTTAAAATAATTGAAAACTTGTTTTGGTGAAATCAAACCAAATCTTAGATGCACAGATATTTTAGAACTTGCATCTATATAAAAATAATCTCTTTGTTCTTGATAATCATTCACTTTTGTTTTAAACTCTTCTAATAATTCTACTGCACTTTTTGATAAAAAATCAGGTAATTTTACAGTAGCAAATCCCATATCTTCTAATGTAGGAATAAAAGAGTAATCAAAATCTATTTTTTTTAAATTTTCATTTGCTTTAAACTCTTCAATATTATACGATTGAGTAATTATATTTAATGATTTATAAAAAGGAGTAAATACCTTATATGGAGTATTGTCTTTTTTTAAATGAGACATTGGATTTAAAATAAAAGAATCAATAAACCTTTTTACAGGAAGTATTGCTTCAATTTCTTCATCTCTATTTTTGGCATATGAATCAAAGTCAACAGAACATAATACCTCATCAAAACCATCTTTTTTTAACTTTTCAAAAACATTTTTTGGTTCATCATAAAATATTGCTAAATCAAGATTTAATACTTGTAATTTTTTCTTTAGTTCCAAAACAGATTTATAAATAAAAGTTACCCTTTTATCATCTTTTTCAAGACTTTTTAGAATATTTTTATCAAAAATAAAAATAGGGAGTACATCTTTATTCGCATTTGATAAAAGTGCACTATCTTCTACTCTTAAATCACGTCTAAACCAAAGAATCTGTCTCATCGATATGCCTCAACTTTAGATCTTAGAGCTAACTCTTTTGGATATGGATTTAAAAACTTTTGAGTTTTTAAATACTCAATATCAAATCTTTTGATATATAAATTTAAAATTTTCACTACTGCAATTAATGGAATTAGTCCAGATTTGAACTCTTCTAAAGTATCAAGTATTTCTGTTTTTTCATCTTTTGAGATATCTTTTTTAAAGTAACCATATAAGTGAAGTAGTACATTGTAAGTATTTGAGATACTTCCTTTTAAACTAATAGCTTTTAAAAAAGCATGTTTATAATCTTCAATTACTATTTTAATATCTCTTTTTTCATGATTTGCCACTATTTGTCCTAACTCTTTATAAGACTGATGTGATTTTGCATAAATCATATATTTATATGAAGTGTGAAACTCTACTAAATCTTTTGCAGCTGGATTTGTTTTTAAAAATTCAAAGATATCTTTATATGAAAATATTTGCATTAAAAAGTTTTCTTTTAACCAAGCATCACCTAGCCTTCCTTCTTCTTCAATTGGTAATAAGGGATATTTATCTTTTATTTGTTTTGCAAAAACTCCAACTCCATTTTTTTCACTCATCTGATTTTTTCCAGATGGATAAACTTTTACACGCTCTAACCCACATGTAGGAGATTTTGATTTTAAAATAAAACCACATAATTCATCTTCTTGAATTTGGTTTGCTAATTCTTTTGAAATATCAACTAACTTATCTGTTACATCAACATTCCCAGCAGAAGTTTTAACTCTAATATCATCCTCTGCTCTAACTAGTCGAATAGCCTCTCTTGGTGTTGTAAAAATCATTCTCTCAGGACAGTATGGCACAAACTCAAAATAATCACCTAACATATCTGTGATAAACCTATCTCTTGAGTGGCCTCCGTCATAACGACAATTTGTTCCTAATAAACAAGAAGAAATTCCTAATTTCATATTAAATCCTTTTGTGAAGTATATTACATTAGTATATTCTTTAATAGCTAAAAAATGTTAGTTTATAAATATATTTATTGCTATTTAATATCTATTTTCTCTTGACCTATTTTATATAGGGATGGATATACTTTATCTAGGGATATTATTGAACAATAAAATCAAAATGTGTACTTTTATAATTAATTTTTAGCTTTTACTTTTATTTCTTCTGCCTATTTGATATCGTCAAGCTCAAACTCTATATATTTGGCACATTGTAATAATTTTTCATTTGTCGTTGAGTTATTAACTACTATTTCCAGTACTAATCTAGCCATTTTTTTCATTCTATGCTGTATCAATAACCCCTTCTAAACTATTCTCTATGGCTAAGTTTGCAATAATTTCATTTAACTTATCATCAATCTTAAAGCAACTATATCTTCAAAGCTAGCACTTTGTGGCACATCTATAAGGCTATTTACATCATCTTTTTTATCTAATACATATTTCATAAATAACAAAGTAAATACATAATTCTTGTACTCACACGCATCCATTCCACCTCTTAATTAATCTGTACTCGCCTATAATAAGATATAAAGTTCTGTTTTTTTGATTGCCATTTATTAGATTCCAATAATTATTATAATTTATAGTATTTTATCTTGTTTGTTGTTATATATGAGTAAAAGTGGTAATGAAAATAATAATATACATATCTCGTATAATGAGATATGTATATATTAGGAAAGTTTTAGATAATCTTTACAATTCTTCGCTGTAGTATAGGTGTCTTTATTGAAAAATATTAAACCTACCTGTGTAGTTTCAAGGATTTTATTACCTTTTTTTACTTCGATGTTTGTCCTATTTATATTATTTACTTTAACTTTTTCAAGTAAATCTTTTGTACAACATACAGATAAATTATATTCATTAAAAATTTTATCATTTTGAATCTTTACACTACTATCAAGTCTAAAGAAAGATGTTAACTCTTTAGAATTCATATCAAAAGAACCATTAAGTGTAACACTAAGTGTATCTTTTACAGATATATTTCTTCCATAGCTTTTAGGAAGGGGTAATGCGGTAACACAAGCACTAAAACATGGATAGAAGGGAACAATTTTTTTATCAACTTTTGGATATTTATTATCTTTAGTATATTCATAAAGTCGTTTTGAGAATAATTCAAAGAATTTTATAGCATCTTGTTTATGCGTTAGTGCTATTTTAAAGCAATCTCCTATCTCTCCAAATACTATACTTTCACCATTAATATGTGATAAACATTCACCTTTAATAATCTCTCTAATATCATCAAGAAGCTTTGTATAATCTTCTTCTTTTAGGTTGTTTTGAACATTTTGGGAATCAACTATATCCAGTAGTATATAAACAAGATATTCTTTTGTTTGCCACTCTTCAATTATTTTATCTATCTTTTTTTTATTAAGATAGCTGTTTTTTAGAAGTGAAAAATTATCTATACTTAGAAAACTATCAATATCCATAAATATGTCATTTTCATTTAGCTCTTCATCACAATGTGAACAAATAATATTTGCATCTTTTATATAATTTTCTTCTTCACAGTTATCACACTCAATTTCTTCATTAATCTTAATAACTTTAGCTTTTATAAGTCCAAAGAATATCTCTCTTAGTGTTTCCTTTGAAATATTATATCCTGCAAATTCAAACTTTCTTTGTAGTCCTATTATATTTAATCTTAAGCTCTGTTCATTAAGAAATAATAATTCATGAAGTATTTCTTTATATTGTTCAAGATTACTATTACTTTTCAGGAACTTGTAGAAGTTTTGAAATGAAGGCTTCATAAATTTCCTTTGAGTAGTTATTATTTGAAATATTAAGTTTTTTATCGTCTAAATCAAATTCAATGTTCATTATATCTAATGATTTATCTTTAAGTTTACCTTTTTGACCAACATTATCTCTGATATAGACACACCATCCTGAAAATCTTCTTGTATGGATTTCATTATCATCTTCATCCAAACTTTTTAGATTTAAGTCACCTGATATTTTACCACTATTAGCATCAAAAGTTGAATATTCTGAAAAAAATGTTCTAAGATTACCTTTGTCTAAATAGTGATCTGTTACACATCTTTTCAAAAGATTTTTTGTTTTATTAATTTGGTCAGTTGTTACTTCTTCAGTATTTAAACTCTCTGCTATATCATCTGCAAGGAATTTTTTACCTTTTGTAACAATAATAAAATCATCTTCTTTTAAGTCAATAATACTACTAAACGTATCTTTATTTAAAAGACTTTTTTCTTCATTGTTTTTTACAATGATATCTTCAAATTTTTCTGCAATTGTATCATCTAAATTTAATTTTTCAACTATGCATTCAAGTATTTCTTTTTTATCATTGTTCGTATTATTAACTCTATCACCTAATTCATTTACATAAGTGTTTTCCATACCAATTTCTACAGTATCATTAATTAAATCGATTTTTATTTTTGATATAAGTCTTTTTTTCTCTAAACCCTTTATATTTAAAGAATTTAAACCCTCTAAAGCTTCATCTGAATGTGTGTATTTTGATATTATATCTTCAATGGCTTTCCAATCTTCTTCATTACCAAAAGTATCTTCCTTAAACTCTTTTTTTATAAGATGACTAGCTGTTTTTCCAATCATTATAGTTATAACACCATTATCATCTTTTACTATTTCAATTGGCTCCCAACCTTTTGGCATCTTATGACTATAGTCTATAGTTTCGAAATTATTTAATATTTCTTTCTTTTCATCTTCATTTAAATCTAATGCATAAAATTGAACACTTTTTCTTGCATATGATTCATGATCATGTAAAAAGTTCATAAATATTTTTAAATTAGTATCAATTTTTTTTACAATATCAAATATTTCTTCTGGTGTCTTCTCTTTTAGAATTTTTAAATGTAATTCTTTAGCTTCATCTAAATCAAGTTTTTTTAAATCTGTAATATAACCTTTCTTGTGTTCTTCTGTCCAACTATCTAAGCCTTTAAATTTAAATACTTTAATAAATAGTTTCTTCAGCACTGAACTAATTTGATTTGACATTTTTAAAATTCCTCATATATATTTTATTGCGTAGTATATCAAAAGTAATCATTTTTATTACTTATAGATAGAGGTTTCCAATCATATATAATAATTATGAAAATTAATATTAAGAGTATAGATATTATAGACTTAATTAAAGAAATGGGCGCCTAATAACTCAAGCAAGTTTCAATAATATAAAGGTTTAAAAAAGATTACTTACAATGAGTTGTAAAAAAACTCTAAAATATGTCCATATTGCTCTTCTAAAAGTGTTATTAAAAAAGGTAAAAGAAACAACATTCAGAGATATAAATGTACTACTTGTAATAGTTGGTTTAGTTCTCAAAGAAGACCTGTACAACTACAACAAATCATCTTTAAAGAACACTTTTTACAAAGATAAACTCTACTACAATTATCACTAAAATATAATAGGTCACACCTTGGATAAGAAAACAAATATTAGAATATGATATTGGTAAGAAATACACAATCCAAGAGAAAAAAACCTAGTATGTGATGTGCTGTGAGCGTAAGTGTCAAATGTATCCAATAATCTTTATGGATGCCACCGTATTAAAAATAAGAATAGATAGAGTTGTTAAAAATGTGGCTGCTTATATAATGCTAGGAATAACAGCAGAGGGTAATAAAGAAATAGCTGAAGTACAAAGATGTATTGTTCATCAGATAAGAAGCTCACTCAAGTTTGTTTCTTGGAAAGATAGGAAAGCAATAGCTAAAGATTTAAAAGTAGTTTATACTGCAAATACAGAAGAACAAGCCTTAGAAAACCTAAATGAATTTCATGATATTTGGGGTTCTAAATATCCACATATAAAACAATCTTGGTTAAATCATTGGAATGAATTAGCTACTTTTTTCAAATACCCAGAAGCTATTAAAAAACTAATTTATACAACAAACCCAATTGAATCTTTAAATTCAACTATCAAAAGAAAAACAAAATCAAAAGGTTCATTTCCCACTATAGATTCAGCATTTAAAGTTTTATACTTATCAATTCAGGAGGTTCAAAATAAATGGAAAAATTCGAAGGTTAGAAATTGGAGTGAGATATATCCTCAACTTTGCATATTTTTCAGTGAAATTATGGAAAAATATACAAAGTAGTTAAAGAAAAACTGGTGGGTTTACACAGTTTATTTTACAGGGTCAAAAAATGTTACGAAATATTTAACGGTCTCTTTTAATCATTTATAATATCTATTCCATTCATCTACAATAAATTGATTGTCTTCAACTATATCTATATAATCATTTTCATCTAATCCAAACTCTTGTGCTTTTTCTTTAATCCTAGTTTTATATGAGAAGTCAAGGATAATATTATTTTCAAAAGCACTTTTTAACTTTTCTTGAAAAGATTCAATTTCAAGTTTTAGCCCATGTAAATGTTTTACATGTTCACCAATCTCAATATCCCACTCTAATCTATGATTCAACGCACTTACAATATTTTCTTTTGAATATTCTATACCAATTGCAGCTTTAAATTTTTTATTTATATCTTCAATAAGAAAAGATATATTAACTTCTTGTAAATCTCTTAAAATAAAATATAAATCAAAAAGATCTTTGATTGTATCAGGACGATCACATAAAGCTTTTAGTTTATACAATAAAAGGTTGTATAAATTTTCTGTTCTAAATATATCTTCATTTACAAATGCAAAATCTTTTACTCTATTACAAGTAAAATTTAAGATTTCAATTTTTACTGTTTCATCATTATCTTCAAAATCATAAAACATTCTCCAAGCCAGTTCATCTTTTATCCATTTTGAATTTACTAGCTTAGCCTCTGGAAATTTTGACATCAAATCCAAAATTTGATTTTTAATTTCATCTAGTTCTGTCTTATTACATACTTTTTCTAAAAAAAAGTCTAAATCTTCTGAATTACGATAGGCAGTTGGTAGTACAAATCTTTGAAGACCTGTACCACCAGCAAGAAACATTTTATTATTCAAAGGTTTTAATTGTTCAAGTATTTTATCTTGATTTTTAAATACGCTATCCCAATCATCCCTATGCATTAGCTAATTTACCTATTATTTGTCTTTGCATATTAAAAGGAAGATTTTCTTCTATTCTTTTCATCATTTTTTGATTTTTTCCCTTTATACCATCAATAATATCATTAGTCGTATAATTCGTACCCCAAAATACTGATTTTAACCTTTTTTCTTCATTCCTTGTTAAAGAGTAATTAGTTGTTGCAATAATTATATTATTCTTTCTTAAATCATTTTCAGCATCTAAATCAAGTTTTTTTCGATAATTCATATCTTTTAAAATAACCATAGCATAAGCTGGTACATGATTTCTTTTCTTCCATCCTGCAACTGTATCATAAGGAATTTTAGAATATTCAGAAAATTCTTTTTTTGATATATTATTATTAATTAACACTTTTTCAAATATTATGTTTGAAATTTCCATGATTATCCTTTCATTTTTATAATTATATCATTTTTTTACTATTTGTCAAAATGACAACTATAAAAGATATAAGTATTTTTCCAATAAACAATTCTTATCCGATAATATCATTAAAGGCATCTAATGCCCTACTAGCTTGATCTTTACTCTTATTGGCATATCTAGCCTCCGTAATTGTAATACTACTATGTCCTAATAAAACACTGATATCAGCAATTGCAACTCCATTTTGAACAAGTGTTGTTGCTAACATATGTCTTATATCATGAAGCCTTAACCTTGGCAATTTCATTGATTTTAAAAGATTTTGGAAATGTACTCTTGGAGTTTCTTTAGTATACTTGAAAAGTTTTTTATCTGTTAAATTTTTTGATAAATCTACCTTATTCAATCTAGCTTGACTTTTAATGGCATCTAATAAATAATTATCAAGATTAAAGACTAGTTCTTTCTTACCCTTTGCAGTTGAAGCAGGAACTTTAAAAGTATTATCTTGAAAATTAATATCATTGTATTTTAACTGTAGTACTTCATTTATCCTTCTTCCAGAAAGTAAAAATGTAAAAATATTTTTTATTTCTTCAAACTGATAAAAAACTTCACCTTCAATAGGTGTACCACTATAATTTCTCATTGCATATATAATCTTTTTTGTCTCTTTTAAACTTAATGTATAGTCCACCTTATTATCAATCTGAGGTAAAGATAGTTCGTCCCATTCATTAATAACTACTACTTTATGTTTAGCTAAAAAAGCTCTTAGAGTTCTTGCATATAAAACAACAGTCGCTTCTGCTCTATTTGACAACATTTTATTGATGATTTTTTGAACATCATTTATTTTAATTTTTTCAATTGACTTATTGTGTAACGGCTTTGAGTGTATATTTAATGCAGTTGAATAATTTTGAATAGTTGATTTTCTTGCTGAAATTTCTTTTGTTTGTAAAAAAGTTTCAACTTTGTCTAAAAATGTCTCTCCTTCTTCAACTTCAATATTTGGCTCTTCAACTTTTTTTTCTTTTCTCAAAGTTCCTTTAATTTTTAGAATTTCTCTAACCTCAGATCTTTTACTTGCAACATACTCAATTGCTTTTAAGAAAGTGATCTTTTTACTCTCAAAAGTAAATGTCTTTTTTCCAATCTTACCATTTACTCTTGTTCTTAATTGTATCTTGAAAATTTTTCCAATAAGTTTATTCGCTTATTTTACAGATGTAACTTTTTCTAAATCTGTTTCACAATCAAAAAACATACCTTTACAATCTTTATTTACTATTTCTATACCAATAAATTTACTCATTTCAACTTCTTTCAAAAGTACACCTTTAAAAATCTAGGTGTACTTTTTGGTGTACTTTTAGGTGTACTTTTTTTTATTTTTTTGTGAATAATTGTATCTAATTCTATTTAGTTACTTTCTTAAACAATCGATATAATAGCTTACTTGAGGGAACCTAAGAGGATTTAGAGTATTTTCTCTTGTCCTATTCTATATAAGGCAAAATCATACTTAATAGGATCCTTATAATCAAACTCTTTTAGCTTCTCAGTTATCAATAATGCTGATTTTAAATCATATGTTTTTCTTGTTAGTAATCCTAACTTTTGTGATACTTTAAAAGTATGTGTATCAAGTGGCAGAATCAAGTCTTTTGTATCAATTCCCTTCCATAATCCTAAATCAAGTTCATCAGACCTTACCATCCAACGTAAGAACATATTCCATCTCTTATATGGTGCATTTCCTATTTCTTTTATATTTCCTTCTTTATCTCTTTTTAATGGACTTGAAACTAAAAATGTAAAGCCTTGTGATTTATAGTTTGCAACTTTATGTATTTTACTTATTAGAAAATCTAAGCCTTCTAAAATAGAGTTGTTTTTTGAATATCCTTCTAAAAATAGTTTATTTAAACTATAAGATTGCTTTATTTTTTTAAATGTTTTAAATACAACTTTTATATCTTCACTATTTTGAAATCTATAGTAAAAGTTATCTAACTCTTTATCTATTTTCTCATCACTTGCATCTAAGAGTGAAAAGTCTAAACTATCTAAAAACTTCACTATTAAAGATGCTTTTCCGTAAGCAAAAAGAGCGCATAAAAGTATTATATACTCATCTTTGTATCTACTTGCAACTAAAAGTGGGTCAGGTTTATCGTATGATAATTCTTGGTGTTTATTTCTTGAAGAAACTTCGTCATTTAAAAGCTTTTTTATCTTATTCATTAAGTATCCAATATTTGATTTGCTATAATACCAACAATTAAAGAAAAAGAGTGTTAAATGAATAATATATTAATTACAGGATGTTCTACAGGTATTGGTCTTGAAACAGCCTTATTTTTAAAAAAAAGTGGTTTCAAAGTATATGCAAGTGCAAGAGAACAAGAAGATGTAGTAAAACTTCAAAATCTTGGTCTTGAAACATTTAAAATAGATGTAACAAACAAAGAAGAAATAACAAATGCCTTTGCAAGTATTTTACAAAATGATAAAAAATTAGATGCAGTATTTAACAACGCAGGTTTTGGACAACCAGGAGCTGTTGAAGATATCACAACTGAAGTATTAAAAGAGCAGTTTGAAACAAACTTTTTTGGACTTCATGAAGTTACAATTCAGGCTATGAAAATATTTAGAAAACAAGGCTTTGGAAAAATAATCCAACATTCTTCAGTTTTAGGAATCATCTCTTTAAAATTTAGAGGTGCGTATAATGCAAGTAAATATGCAATAGAAGGTTTAAATGACACACTAAGACTTGAAGTTATGAATTCAGATATATTTATTAGTACTATAAACACTGGGCCAGTTACATCAGAATTTAGAGCAAATGGCTTAAAAAACTTTAATAAAAATGTAGATATAGAAAACAGTTATTTTAATGAAGTATATAAAAAAGAATTGAAAAGTAGACTAGAATCAAAAGAAGACAATACACCTTTTACACTTCCCGCATCTTCTGTTGCTAGTGTTGTATTTAATATTATGAATAGTTCTAAACCAAAACCTAGATACTATGTGACAAAAGCTACATATATTTTAGGCTTTGCAAAAAGGATTTTATCAACTTCACTAATGGATAAAATATTAAATAGAATATAAGAAAAGCCTAGCTTTTCTTCATATTTAAAATCAACTCTTGTATTGATTTTTTTATAGATTTTCTTAAAGCATCTTCAAGAAGTACTTTATTATTTAATAAGCTATCTTCTTTATAATACGTAGAATCATTTACAACTCTATCACTATAAATTACATCGCCATTTCTATTTACTATTTCTAAATCTAGAAAAACTTTTACGTATGCATTTGAAGTTAGTATTGATTTATCAATTATAAATTTTGGAACAAATAAATGAACCTGATAATTTGCTCCAAAAGCTACATATTTATTTTTGTAATAAGCATCATTTTTCATACCCTTTGAGAACTCGTCTTTTACAATATCTTGTAAAGATACATTATGAATTGCTATACTTCGTTCTAAATCTAGGGCTTCATCGTTTTGGATATCTGGTCTAAAAACCGTTCCCATACTAACACCAACATGTCTTGAAAGACTTCCCCCTACTCCTAAACCAACAGAAAAAGGACTTGGTACTGTTTTTGGAGCTGATAGAATTACAACATTTTTATATAAAGAAAAGGTATTCATTTCTTCATTTATTTTTATAACATTTTTAGAAGAACAAGCGGTAAAAACTAGTATGATTGAAAGAAGTAGAATATTTGATATATATTTCATGATAAATTTCCTAATTATTTTCTCTTATAATAACATAAAGAATTAAAAATTAAAAAATTTGATTATGGATTTTGAATCTCTTTTGTATTAAATTTACTTTGTAAATAATCAGAAATTTGAATAAGACAAAAAGTAATTAAAAATATCATTAAACCAGGAAAGAAACTAACCCACCAAGCTATATCAATAACACTTTTTCCATCACTTAAAAGTGAACCCCATGACATCTGTGGAGGATTAATACCAAGACCTAGAAAAGAAAGTCCAGACTCTGCTAAAATTGAGCCACCTACTCCAAAAGTAAAAGATATTAAGAATATTGGTGCAAGCAAAGGTGCAAAGTATTTAAAGATGATTTTAAAGGTTGAAACATTTGATAGTTTTAGTATTTTTATATAAGGTTTATTACTAATTGCAAAACTTTCACTTCTAATAAGTCTAGCCATTCCCATCCATCCAGTAATTGAAATAACAATTATCAAAATAACAGAAGATGCTTGGATATAAGAAACCAATGCTAAGAGTAAAAAAAATGTTGGGAAAGTTAAAAATAAATCAATTGTAATAGTAATCGTTTTATCAATATTACCTTTGAAATATCCTGCATTTATTCCAATAAATAAACCAATTATTGAAGATATACTTGCTGCTAAAAAGCCGATAATAAGTGATGTTTGTCCACCTTGAAGTATTCTTGCAAGTACATCTCTGCCTAGTCTATCTGTACCAAATAGATGCTGTAAAGATGGACTTTCAAGAATTTTTAAAGGATTTAACTCATAAGCAGATGTAGTGTAAAAAAATGGCAATAAAAAAACTAACCCAATTATAGAAATCAATAAATATACTGCAAATTTAAACATTTTATCTTCTCATCTTTTTATTTTCTTATGAGTACTTATAATATGATAGAGAACTTTTTCCAAACTTTTTAGTCTTAGATAAAGAAAATTTACCAAGACTTTGTGGCATATCTAAAGTTGAAACATGTTCAACAATAATTATAAAAATATTTTCATTCTCTATTTCTTCAATCATCTTAAATGACTTATTATAAATATCTTCCATTCCATCTCTAAAATCAAATGGTGGATCAATATATAAAATCACTTCATCATTCGAGTTCTTTACAGAAGAAAGAATTGCAGGTGTTTGAACAAAAGTATCACCTAATTGTGTTTCACATTTATTCATATCAATTGATTTACAATTTTTAATAAGTATATTGTAAGAATTTCTATTTAATTCTACAAAATATGCTCTTTTTGCATCTCTTGAAACTGCTTCTAGACCAATAGAACCAGAACCTGCAAAAGATTCAATAAATATTTTATCAATTATATCAAACTGCAAAACATTGAATAGTGATTCTTTTAATCTCGACTTTGAACTTCTTGTAACATCTAAAGAAGGTAAAGCTATAGTTTTACCTTTATATTTACCTGCAATTATTTTTGTTGTTGGTGTATTTACTTTCATTTTTCTCTTATTTCTTTTTTTAGTTTAAAATCTTATCTAGCATAAGATAAAGCTCGTAATTCTCTAATTACATTTACTTTAATCTCACCTGGATATTGAACTTTTTCTTCAATCTCTTTTGCAATTTCAGTTGCAAGAATAACCGCTTCATCATCATTTACAAGCTCAGCTTTTACAATAACTCTAACTTCTCGTCCTGCATTGATCGCAAACGCATTTAATACTCCAGGTTTTGAGGTTGAAATATTTTCAACCTCTTCTACTCTTTTTAAGAAGCTTTCTAATACTTCTCTTCTAGCACCTGGCCTTGCTGCACTTAATGCATCTGCTGCACAAACTGCTGCTGATTCAACATTTATAGGTTCTTCATGACCATGATGAGCATAAATTGCATTTATTACAGTATCAGGTTCATCATACCTTTTACAAATTTCTACACCTAAATCGACATGTGATCCTGGCATTTCATGAGTTAAAGCTTTACCAATATCATGTAATAACCCCGCACGTCGAGCTAATATTGCATCTCCACCCATTTGCGAAGCTAAAAGTCCAGCTAAATGAGAAACTTCTAAAGTATGCGCTAATGCATTTTGTCCATAAGAAGCTCTATATCTTAGACGTCCTACAAGCTTTATAAGCTCTGTATGCATTGTTTTAATACCAAGTTCTAAAATAACATCTTCACCTTCTTTTAGGATGTTTTTATCAAATTCAATTTTTACTTTATTATAAACTTCTTCAATCTTTGCAGGTTGAATTCTTCCATCTTCTAATAAAACTTTTATAGTTTTAGTTGCAATTGCACGTCTATAAAGATTAAACGAAGAGATTGTAATAGTATTAGGCGTATCATCAATAATAACATCAACACCCAATAACATTTCAAGAGCTTTTATATTTCGCCCTTCTTTACCAATAATTTTACCCTTTGTTTCATCATCTTTAATAGGTAAATTGTTAATAAGTCTTTCAGCTGCAAACTCACCTGCATATCTTGTAACTGCATGAGAAAGCATATTGTTAATCTCATTTTTAGTATTTGTTTCTGCTATCTTATATTTTTTTCTAAATATAGAAGAAATTTGAGCTCTTGAGTCTTCCTTAACTTTTTCAAGCATTAACTCTTTTGCTTCTTCTACAGTAAGACCACATCCATTTTCAAGAATTTTAATTGCTTCTTGAGTTTTTTCTGCATAACTCTTTTTTTGCTTTTCTAAGCTATCTTTTAAAGAAGTAATACTTCTATTTTTTTCAATTATTTCTTCTTTTTCAGACTTTATTATTCTTAATTCTGATTCAAGATGGTCGTTTAACTCTCTTTCTTTTTTTTCAATCTTTGCAAGCATATTGTCATAATCACGTCTTGCATTTTTAAATTCTCTATCACAATCAATTTTTGCTTTTAATTGTGAATCCTTTAAAGAAACTTCCGCTTCATGCTCTATTACTTTTGCTTTCGCTTTTGCTTGTTCAATAAATACTTGAAACTTAGCCTTGTCAATTTTTCTAACTACTATTGTGCTAATAATTGCTGTAACAATAGCTACTAGCACACATCCAATAATATATTCCATATTCAAAACCTTAATTAGTTATTATATAATCTGCTTGAATATCGTAACTTTCAGATAAAATTTTGTCACTTTTACAAAGTACTAATTGTGTGAAAACTAGTGTTGGTTTATAAGATAATCTATCAAAAAATCTATCATACATTCCCTTACCAAAGCCAACTCTTTTGCCAATAGCATCTACTCCTACAATAGGCACTATTGCTAAATCAATTCTTCTAGCTTTAAAAAAAGAGTTATTTGGTTCTTTTATTCCAAACTTCTTTTTCTGTAAAGGTAATCTATATTTAACTATTTTAAAACTGTCGCCTTCCATATAAGGAACATAAACATTTTTGTTTTTTCTTAATTTATTTATTAATGGATTAACATTAACTTCTATACCTAATGGTATATATAATAAAATATTTTTTGCTTTGCTTCTATTTATAAAATTTTCTAATTTTTTAATAACAATTTTGTCTTTATAATACTTTGAGTAACACTTGTAAATTTTAATCTTTTTATACACGATTTTCTAAAATCACTCTTGTGATTCAATTCCATTTTTAAGCCTCACTTGGGTAAAATTCCTACCCAACAAATAATTTTACCAAAAGGAATTAAAATGCAGTTTAAAACATTAGCAT
>NYWO01000158.1 GCA_002685075.1 Arcobacter sp. | reverse complement strand
TATATCTTCTAATCTTTGTTGGTAAAGGTATAGGACCTCTCAACTCAGCACCAGTTCTCTTAACAGCTTCAACTATTGAAGCAACACTTCTGTCTAAAACTCTGTGATCGTAAGCTTTTAACTTTAATCTAATTTTTTCCATTTTTTTCCTTTAAAGAACTCGTTAGATACACGATAAATCGCACTCTAACCCTTTTTATGGACGCGGATTATAACTTAAACGTGATTAAATGTCAAGTATTATGGGGTTTTACATTAAAAAAGTGTTAATTTATTTCCTTTTAAAAAGGATAACTATTAGATTATTGCTATATCTTTAAGCCAGAAAAAAGTTTAAAACTTAAATTAAACTTTTAATATTATGTGTGCAATTCATACAAAAACTTGATCTTTTATAGTTTCTTTTAGATAATTTGTACATTACATTTTAATTCATTTTGGTAATTACACAAATTAATAGTATGATAATCAACTTTTTTACTATTAATTACTCAAAGATTAAAATTATTAACACTATTACTAGATAGTAAATAATAAATGGCACTTTTAGTTTATAAAAGTGTAGTAACCTTTATCAAGTTCTTGATTTTTATATTTTGATATTTGTTATTATCTATTTAAATAAAATATTTAGAAGAGTTGTTTTTTAATTTTGAATAAATATCTTCAAAGTTTGCAGGATAAACTCTAGTTCCACCAATTGAGCTTATAAAGTTAGTATCACCTAGCCATCTAGGAAGCATATGATAATGAACATGTTGCTCAATTCCAGCACCAGCTGCTTTTCCTAAGTTCATACCGATATTAACACCCTCGCAAGACATTACATCTTTTAAAAGCTTTACACCTTGTCTTACTCGAATACTAAGCTGTATCCAAGCCTCATCAGGCAATTCTTCTATTTTATCTGTATGAAAATGTGGAATTACCATCATATGTCCAGGGGAATAAGGAAACTTATTCATAACAACGTAACAATATTCATCATAAAAGAGAACTTGAAGTTTTTCATCATCTAAATTTTTAGATATATGACAAAAAATACAACCTTCTATTTTCTCTTCACTTACATATTCATATCGCCAAGGTGCATACAAGTGTTCCATTTTATATCCTAAATAAAGTTTGGTGCATCATTTGCAAAAAGTATTAAATCCCCTACTCTTGTTTGCTCTGCTAATGTTGTTTCCATTAAAGCTTTATCTTTTAGGATAAATACTTTTTCTTGGTTTATATGAGCACTTAACAATTGAGTATTTAAACTTCCTGTTAAAATTACATAATCAAATTTTTCGTTTATTTCTTTTGCAAGTAGAATATTTGCTTCATCCGTTGATTCTACTAAACCTGGAGTAATAATTACTTTTCTTCCTTCATATGAAGAACAGATATTTACAGCTTCTAGCATTCCTTCAAGATTTCCATTAAAAGAATCATCAACTATTACTTTTCCACCTGCTTTTATAAGTTGTAATCTATGCTCAACTTGAGGTAAACTTTTTAAAGCTAATTTAATTTCATCTAAGCTCATACCTAATTCATATGCTACTAGAATTACTGCTGTTAAGTTTATTGCATTAAAACTTCCAAGAATTGGAGCATGGAAATGTTCTATCTCACCATTTATTTCTACATCAAACCAAATACCATCTAATGAACTTTTTGTAATATGTAAGTTATTTGGAAATTTTGTAATCGTGTCATAATCTTTAATAGGTACACTTTCATGAACAAAGCCTTTTTGCATTCTAGGTGACTTTAATAATTCCATTTTTGTATGAATAATATTATCTAAAGTTTTAAAGTATTCTATATGCTGTTCTCCAACACTTCCTATTATACAAATTTGTGGTTCTAAAAATAGTGCTATTTCTTCAATATCACCTTTTTCTCTCGCACCTGCTTCTGCAATATATATTTGTGTATCTAAGGGAATATCTCTATTTACATCTAAGACTATTCCACCTATTGTATTAACAGATCTTGGAGTTTTATATGTTTTATACTTTTTCTTTAAAACATGATGTAAATAGTTTTTTATAGATGTTTTTCCATATGAAGCAGTAATTGCAATAATTTTTAAACCTGTAATACTATGAACTCGTTGTTTTCCCTTGTGCTTAAAAGATATAAAAAATATTTTTTCTAAAATAAAAGATCCAGCATATGCAATAATTAATGGTATAAAAACAAAAGTATTATTACAACTTGGACTTGTTAAACATAAAGCAGAAATACCAAAAGTTGCAAATAATAAAATGGCTAAAAATCTTTTTACCCTTGAAGTTAAAACAACAGGACGATCTAGCTTTTTATTCCATATTATAAAACTAGTCATAAATAATGCATAAAAATATATTGAATAATATAAATTAGGTATTAAATAAAATAGTACAATTGGTGTAATAAAATATGTAATATGCCATTGCCACTTGTGATGTTTTAATACAACTCTATCTAATCTATAGTTGTACCATTGTAAGTTTGTAATTAGGTAGTAACCCAAACTCATTATTAATAAAATTTGTGTAAATAAATTAAAGTATTCCATTTTCTATTCTCTCAGCGATATCTTTTGCATTTTTTACAAAGAAGTAATGATCTCCATCATAAGATATAAAAGTTGATGAATTAATTAAAGATGCTATTTTTTTTCCAGATTCTAAAGATGTTGCAGTATCTTTTTCACCCCAAAAAATTAATGCCTTATTTTTGTAGTTTTTAAAACCTTGAGTAAAATCTTCATTTACTACATTTTTAAAAGTTGCATACATACCTTCATTCATAGTATTAACATCAGAACTTCTAAACATTTTTGTAACTTTTTTCAATCCTAAAGCATTGAAAAACTTTGCAATAGCAATTTTAGCTTTTACTTCAAAAGATTTTTCTTCTAAAATTCCTGCAGAGCTTAATAAAACTAAATTTTTAGGATTTAATGAAGTTGCTACTTTTCCACCATAAGAATGACCAACTATTACATCTTTTGTAGAGTTTAACAGAGTTAAGAATTCATCTGTAATTTTTACATAGTCTTCTGTTTTAAGTTCATATTCATTCAAACTTTTACCAAAACCTGGTAAATCAATATATATATGCCTAAACTCTTTTAAAAAAGGTGCAAAGACATTTTTCATAATATCTTTATTTGAACCCCAACCATGTAAAAATATAATATCTTTTTTTGCTTGAGGATTTATGATTTCATAAGAAATATCAAATGTTTTATTATCAAGAGTTAAACTTTTTGAAGCCAAGTTTATTTTCCCTTACTTGCATGAATTTTATTTACATATTCATAAGTAACTGGTATGTGTTTTTTTAAAGGAAGTGTTGTAGCAACTTTTTTGAATAATGAATTAAAATCATCAAATAAATAGTTTGCCATTGAACCTGGTATTGAATTTATTTCATTTAAATAAACTTCATTATCAACTACAAAAAAATCACATCTAATAATTGAACCGTCAAATAAATTGTTATAAATTCTCTCAAAAGATTCTTTAACTTTTTCATTTAATTCTACACCTAAATCAACTTCTAGTGCAGTTGAAGTTCTTGAAAAATCTAAATACTTTTTATCAAAATCCAAAAAATCTGCTTTTTGAGGTTCTTCTATAATAGAAAATTTAAACTCTCCATTTACTTTTGTTCCTGCTAAATTATATTCTTTAACACCAGCCATAAAAGGCTCAATTATAATTGCATTATCAAATTCATATGCTACATCAAGTGAGTATTCTAGTTCTTCTTGTGTTTTCACAATTGCTACTCCAATTGAAGAACCAAGACGAACAGGTTTTACAATTACAGGGAAAGTATCTACAACAACAGTATCACCTTTTGTGTAATACTTGTAATCAAGCGTTTTTACATTAACAGAAGAAGCATAACCTTTTGTAAGGAATTTATTAGAACTTACAACGCAAGCTTCAGTTCTTGGAGCAATAAAAGGAATGTTAAAAAATTCTAATACAGAAGATAAAATTCCATCTTCACCATCTCCACCATGTGAAAGATTTAAAACTATATCAAAATCTAATGGTTTATCTTTTCCTAAAAATCCAGCTTTTTTTGAAAAGCCATTTTTGCAAATATCAACTTTATCACATTTTTTATACTCACCTGAGCTAAATAATTTTGATTTAATTGTATTTGTTGGAATATGGTAGAACTCTCTGTTTTCATCTAAAAATATATAAACTAACTCATCACTTAAAACATCTTTCATAGCAATTGCACTTACAATTGAAATCTCGTGTTCAAAACTAACTCCACCAAAAACTATAGCTATTTTCATTAACTTCCCTTAATTCTATTTTTGTAATTTTTTCAACGCTTCTTTTACCAAATCACTTGTAGTTGTAGAAACACAAGTTTTTAGTATTTTAGCTAAAACATCTTTTTTAAATCCTAAAGATTCTAAAGCAAGAGAAGCTTCTAATAAAGAAGAGTTATTTGAACTACCTTCTTCTTCAACATTTAAATCTATAATTGAACCTGAAAGCTCTACTAGAATACGACTTGCACCTTTTGGACCAATTCCAGGAACTCTTTTTAGCATTGAAACATCATTTTCATTTACGATTTGAGCAAAAGAAGAAGGTGTGAAAGTTGAACATATTGCAAGGGCAACTTTTGGACCTACTCCATTTATTTTAATAACTGTGTCAAAAAGCTTTTTTTCATTTGAATCTAAAAAGCCATATAAAGTTTGGGATTCTTCTCTAATAATATGAGTTATATCTAAAGTTACATCATCTGTAATAATTTTTGAACTACAGTTTAAAGAAACAAAAACTTCATAAACTATTCCATTAACATTTAAATTTAATAATGTTGGTTCTTTTTTTATTATCTTACCTATAAGGCCTACTATCATCTATTCTACTCTTTATTCAATTCATTGTTTCATTTAATATAATATAAACATTTATAATTATATAATAATTCTACTTAAACTAAAAGGCTAGTATTATGTTAGAATTAATAACTAAAAAGATTAGTAATAAAATTATATTTTCACTCTTCTTTTTAATGACTCTTAGTAGTGTTTCAATTGTTTTGTTGACAACTTCTAAGGTCTCTGAAGATTCGATAAACAAAACAAAAGAAAATCTTGAGATGTTAAATGCATCAATGTTTCAAAGTCTTAGAAATGCAATGAATACAGGAGATCCTGATCAAATTAAAAAAGCTGAAGATGATGCTAGAAATATTAGAGGTGTAAAAAGCTTACATGTAGCAAAAAGTAAAAAACTAATGGAAATGTATCCATCTGACTCTAGTTTTACAAAAGATCCTCAAACCCTTCAAGCCTTTAACAACAAAAAATCTGCCCTTTTAGAAACAAAAAATGAGCAAGGTCATAATCTTAGAATGATTAAACCAATGGTTGCAACTCCTGATTGTTTAATGTGTCATGCAAATCAAAATGAAGGTGATGTAATTGGTGTAATGGACTTAACGTTTTCATTAGACGAAGCGGATAGCCAAATAGAAGAATTAGTTATATATATTTCAATAATTTCTGCAGTATTAGGATTATTAACTATATCATTAATCTTTTTTATAGTTAAAAAAGCTACAAATCCTATTGGTAAATTAAAAAATGGTTTTGAAAATCTTTTAGAATCAAATGACCCTTCTATTACATTACAAGTAGAATCAAAAGATGAAATAGGAGAAGTATCAAAGCTATTTAATTCATACATGTATAAAGTTAGAGCTGGACTTAAAAAAGATGAGATTGTAATCGAAGAAGCAAGTGATATATTAGAAAAAGCAGGAAATGGTTTCTTTGTTTATCAAGTAGAAAAAACAGCAGCAAACCCTCATGTTGAAGATTTAAAAAATAAATTAAATGAAATGATTAAAAGTACAAAAACTACTTTAGATAATATTAATCAAACTCTTAGAAAATATTCTGAATCAAAATTTGATCATAAAATAAATGATGAAGGAATCTATGGAGATTTAGGTTCTTTAACTTCTGGAATAAAACTTGTGGGAAATAATACATCAGAAATTTTAGCCATGATTATGAATACAGGTGATTCATTAAATAAAAATACAGCAGTATTATCAAGTGCTTCAAATGATTTATCTGTTTCATCAAATCAACAAGCTGCGTCATTAGAAGAAACAGCGGCTGCTTTAGAAGAGATTACATCTATTATTTCAGCAAATACACAGTCATCTTTTAAAATGTCTACCTTAGCTCAAAATGTTACAAGTTCAGCAAAATCTGGTCAAGAGCTTGCTAATAGAACTACTGAGTCTATGGATGAAATAAACGTACAAGTATCTTCTATTAATGAAGCAATTGAAGTAATTGATCAAATAGCATTCCAAACAAATATTCTTTCACTAAATGCAGCTGTTGAAGCAGCAACTGCAGGAGAAGCAGGGAAAGGTTTTGCTGTTGTTGCAGCAGAAGTTCGAAACCTTGCTAATAGATCAGCAGAAGCTGCTAAAGAGATTAAAAATATTGTAGAAGCTGCATCATCAAAAGCAGAACAAGGTAAGGTCATTTCAGGAGAGATGATTGATGGATATACTGAGTTAAATGAAAATATTACTAATACAATAAGTATAATTGAAGAAGTAGCTGCGGCATCTAAAGAGCAAGAGAGAGGAATTATTCAAATTAATGATGCAGTTAACACTTTAGATCAAGCAACACAAAAAAATGCACAAGTAGCAAATGAAATTTCTAATATGGCAAGTAATATTTCTGACATGTCAAATTCACTTGTAACAGCAGCATCAAGAGCTTCATTTATTCAAGATACTCTTGATAAAGTTTGTGATGTAGATTTAGTTTATGATACAGCTCAAATAAAAGTTGATATTTTAGATACTAAAGATGAAGTTTATGCACAACTTGGAACTTATAATTCATGGAAAGTAAAAGAAAATACGAGTTTAAAAATATGGTCAGATTCGCATATCAACTCTGGGAAAAGAATAGATATGGAAATTATGAATACAATTGATAAATTAAATATTCAGTTTCATGAAAACTTACAATCATTAGTTGATGCAAATGCAAATAAAGAAAGCAATAATAGTTTAAATCAAAAAGCTAAAGAAGTAGAAATAAATGCTCTTAAGATATTTGAAAATTTAAATGATATTAAAAAAGATGCGTGTAAGAAATAAGTAAATAAAAGAGGTTTTAACTTCTTTTATTTTCTATAAGTAAAACAATTATGATTGCATTTGTTTAATAAGAGCTTCTAGTTCATCTTCATCTATAATCTCATCTAAAGAATCAATATTTTTAGCACTAGGAGCAAATCCATATTGAGTTTTATCTATATTATTATGTTCGCATACAAAGTTTACAACTCTTTCGATTTTCTGTCTATATAAGTCTTGATGTTGTAATAAACCTAAAGATTCTGAAACTTTTGAATTTATTTTTTCTTTTTCATGATCTAAAATTGATAAAGAATTTACTTTATCATTAATAACTTCTAAGTTATTATAAATAGCTAAAGCATTATTTTCTGACTCTTTAATTACATCACATAACTCAACTATTAACTCTTCATATTGCATAGATATCCTTTAGTAAGTAAGCTAATGTATAGTTTAACTTATTTAAACTTAACTAAAAGATTTTATTTAAAAAGTTATTAGTAAATTTTTAATGAATTATTTCAGCAATCAATTCAGTTGCATAACAACCTTTTGGTAATGTAAATTTTAATTCCATCCAATTCTTATCTTCTTTATAGTTACTTTCCACTTCTTCAGGGAAAATCCATGCAAATCTTCTTGCACCATCTTCACCTGTAGGAGCTTCATACTCTTTTTCAATTTTATAAGCTAAATCAACAGAGTTTTTAACTCTCTTACCTGATAAAAGTCCTGTTGGAACTCTATCTCTGTTATAAAACTTTTCAGATTCAGTTTCTAAGTCTTCTATTGTAAATATCTTTCCAAAAGGATAATGAGATAATAAATCACCTGTCATGATTTTCAATGGATGTTCTTGTTTCTTCATTCTTTTTACAAGATCTAAAGGAAGATTTAATTTTTCATATATTTCTTTTGGTTCAAAAGCATCAATAAGTTTTGATATTTCTATTCTTTTTGAAAGCCAAGAGTTAAACAAATAAGATTGATAAGCATTTATATACATTTGCTTTAAGTTTCTTCTTTTCTCTTTTAAAGTTCCTTCAATAATAGCCTTACCTTTTTTATAATTATCACCTTCAATTCCAAATCTTTGAAAGCCAAAATAATTAGGCATACCTAAAGTTACAATGCTTCCTAATGCTGCTTCAATTTTTCTTGAATCAAGAACATTTACTCTTTTTAATCTAATAAAAAATTTATTCCCTTTTAGATGTCCTACTTTTATTTTATTATTATGATAAGTAGTTTCTAAAATTTTAATATTTGGATGATTAAACGTTTTTAATTTTTCCTCATACTGTTTATGAATAGAAATAGTTTGAACTGTCATTGCATTTTTATCTTTTAATCCTGCATAACCAATATCTCTACTTTTACAACCTACAAACTTAGCTATTATTTCTAAAGCATCCCATGTTGCTAAATCTTTTTTTCTTATCTTTAATATAAGATGTTCACCCTCACCTGAAAATTCGTATAATGGAATCTCTGTTACAACAAAATCATCTTTATTTTGTTTAAATAGTACATCTATTTTTGAGTGGTTTAAATATCTTTGTAATTGTTTCAATATGTTTCCTTGGGTTTTTATATTTTGATTATTTTCTTACTTATTTTAAAAGTGATGGTTTTTACTTTTAGTTTCATATTTGCCTTTTACTGCTTTTGCAAATATATTTAACTTTACTTTATGTTTTTTTGCTATTTTTTCAATCTTTTTTAAATGTTTTTTATCAAAAGAAAATAGTACCTCATACTCTTCTCCTGAAGTACCAATATCATCGTTTATTTCTTCAAAAAATTCAAAACTAATATTACTTGCTTTTGAAACTCTTTCTAATTCGAAAAAAAGTCCATCTGATATATCAAGTGCAGAACTTATATATTTTGAACATTCATAGAAAAAATCTGCATTTAATTTTGGTTTTATAAATTTAGATTTTTTACTTATTTTTTCACCATTAAACAACTTTTCTAAATCTTTTTTGCAAGTTCCAAGTATTCCTGTATAACAAAATAAATCATCTTTTTTTGCATTTGATCGTAATATTGGATTTTTTGTTTTTGAAATAATAGTAATTGAAATATCAAGCTTATTATTTGCAATAGTATCTCCACCAATTATTTCAATACCAAACTCTTTTGCTGCTTTCTTAAAGCCACTTGAGAGTTCTTTTAACTCTTTTTTTGAGTATGATGAAGGAATTGCAACACTAAGTAGTGCATATTTAGGAATTGCATTCATAACTATTGCATCTGAAATATTAACTATCATTGATTTATAAGCTATTTGTTTTAAGCTAAACCAACTTCTTTTAAAATGAATATTTTCAAAAAAAGCATCCATTGAATAAACACTTGAACCTACAACTGCACCATCATCACCAATGAATTTACTATTTGAAAACTGTTTTATAAAATACTCTTCTTTGTTCATTCGAAATTATACCAAATATGAGCAAAATATACACATTTTCATTCTCAAATGATAATTTTTGATATAGGATATATTTTATCCTATTTACTTTTAGAAAAAATATAGTATAATATGGCTAAATCAAAAATTTAGGAGAAAATATGCCAAAAATTAACAAATATGTTGATATTGATACTGTTGAGAGAGAAGCGAAAAAAGATTTAATTGATAGACATTCACCATTCATTCACTGTGCTGCAACTGCAAAACAAGGTGAGCCATTTGAAGTAACTGTTAAAATGGGTAACGAATATACTCATCCAGATGATTTTGATCACTATATT
>NYWO01000157.1 GCA_002685075.1 Arcobacter sp. | reverse complement strand
GGCGAGTGTATAAAAGAGATGTTAAACGAAGATATTTATGTTTTAAAACAAGCTTATTATACAAAGAATAGAAAAGATTGTTTTTTTGAAGTACATAAAAAATATATTGATATTCAGTTTATGGTAAAAGGTGAAGAGTATATGGATATATGTGATTTAGACTCATTGGAAATAATAAATGAGTATGTAGAAAAAACAGATTTTGCTCATTATAAGGGAAAAGAAAATGGCATATCAAAACTTCTTATTCGTGAAAATTGCTTAGCTATTTTTTATCCAAGTGATGCACATCAACCTTGTGTAAAAGTAGAGAAAGAAGAGTTAATTTATAAAGCTGTTATAAAAATACCTGTGAGTTTAGGATAGTTTCAAATCGTTTAAACGGTTTAATGATTTAAATTTTCCAATGATTTATTTTCTCTTGATTTAAATCTTTTTTTGTATGTTCGCATAATTGTGGGAAGAAGTCTAAGAAATCATTTTCTAACTCGTCTATATTTAAGTGAACTTCATCAAAATACTCTAAAGCACTTTCTCTTTTTAACAGTCGTTCAGATAGTCGTAAATCCATTCTTTTAAATGAAGTATTTAAGTCATCTAAAGTATGATATTTATTTAATAAATCTTTATTTATTAGATTTGTTACAATATATGAAGCTTTTTTTGGTAAATATTCTAAGCTATTACTTGCCTTTTTATAAAAATTTTCTGTGAACTTATCAATTGGTATAGTAGAAAATAAATCCCAGTTTTTTGTAAGTAAATAATCATAAGTCAAGTCAATAATTACCGGTTTTAATAAACCTTTTTCTCTAAGTCTTTTTTTACTTAATCTTACAATATCATGAGAATCAGTAAACTTATCAATCCTAATATGTGTTTGCATTCCATTTTCCATATGAATACTAGCATCATCCCATGTTCTAGCTTTTAAAGGATCGGCTAGAATATTTCCAATTTGGAAATCAATATGATCTTCTGATAAAAAAGCATGTGCTAACCAATTCATTAAATTCCTTTTAAAACGTAACTTTATATTAATAAACTTAAATGCCAATAAAACAAATATTTATGCATTATATTATATACTGCGTTTACTAATTTAAAGGAATTTATTTGAACGTAGATATTACAAAAATAGCTAATGTGATTTTATATATGTTACATAAAAAAGTTGACCACCTAAATGATAAAAAAGTATCAATAATGCTTTTCTTAATGGAATATAATCATCTTAAGTTTTGCGAGAAGAAGATATTCAATGAAGAGTATATTAAAAACTCAAGAAACCCTGAGCCAGTACTTTTAAGTGAACTTTTTGATGTAATTGCAAACAATGAAGATTTAGACGAAGAGGATGAAAGACTTTATTTTATACAAGAGCTTTTAGATTACTTAGATATTGAAGTTGTTGAGAGAAAGAAATTTGCTGAATTAAAGTTTATTAAAATGGAAGAAGAGTTTGATGAATCACTTTTTGATGAAGATGAAATGAAAACAATTCATAAAATTGTAAGTGAGCATAAAAGTACAAGTCCTAGAAATATTGCAAATTCATGTTTCCAAATTGATGACTTAAGAAAAATCCCAAATGGTGAAATTATTATCTAATTAGAGTAATTAGACATTTTAAAAATTATTCTTAAAGTTTAAAATATCACTTTGTGTTAAAGATAGTTGATTTATCTGGTTTTGTTGTAATATCGGATTCATTAACGCATCTTTTTCATCTATATGTGGCACTCCTACTAAATGCGCTATTTCATGTGCAAGTATCACTTTTAATTCATCTTTACTTTCAAAACCATAAATCTCTATTTTATTCATTATATTTTTAACACTTTTTTCTTTTACTCTTTTTCCATCTTTATAGAAAATTTTTGAAGTAGTCTGTTTTTGTCCTATTGTATTGCCTTTTACTTTTCTAAAACTTCTATTCATTCTTTCAAGTTCATTGTTTAGTCTAGTAAAATCTCTTAGTAAAGAATTTTGTAAATTTACTTTTTGGTTATATGAAGTTACTTTGGATTGCAATTTTCTTTGATTTCGTTGTAGTGTACTTGTGTAAGATTTAATTCTTTTTTGTTCACTCTTTATATAAGTTTTAATTCTTTCATATTCACCTTTTGAAAAGTTTTTCTGTTTATTTACATCTTTTATATAATCATTTAATCTTGATATTCTTTCATTTAATATAAGACTTTCTTGTTTTACAAAACCTTTTTGGGTATTAATACTTTTTAACTTTCTAGGTAAAGAACTTTGAATTACCTTAATTTTTTGTTTTTTAAGTTTTAGCTTTTCTAATTTTCTATCAATTCTTTTTTCAAGTTTTGAAGGTGGAACATAAAGAATATCAATAACTTTCCCATCATTGGAATAATCAAAAATATTCATGTTAAGTTGTGATTCAAAGATATATTCTATTTCATCTAAGAGATTACGAACTTCTTGATAGCTGATTTTATTTTTATAGTAATTATCTATTTTACCAATTTTTATTTTCTCAAAAGAGGCATGTGATAGAGTTGTTAAAATCAAGATTGGAAATATTATTCTTTTAAACATACTTTATTTTAATTAAATATATATTTATCATAGCTTATTTCGATATAGTACTAAGCAAAAAATAGAAGGATGAATATGTCAATAAAAGAAAATCAAAATGTAACTTTAAACTATGAATTAAAACTTAATGACGAAATAATAGATACAAATATAGATAAAGATCCAATATCATTTCTTTATGGTTCAGGACAGATAATAAATGGCTTAGAATTAGGAATAAAAGATATGAAAGAAGGTGAAACTAAAATCATAAAAGTAAGTCCTAAAGATGCCTATGGCGAATATGATGAAAAACTTTCTGAAATTGTTGATATTTCTGAATTTGAAGGAATTGACTTACAAATTGGAATGGTTTTAGAAGCAGAGAATGATAGAAATGAACCTATTAGAGCAACTGTAACTGATGTAACGAAGGAAAATGTTACAGTAGATTACAATCATCCATTAGCAGGTTGTGAATTAGAATTTAAAGTTGTTATAAAATCAATTATATAACAAATAAAGATATTAATATTAGTAGTTTAATTTTCATATGAGTGGCTTTATATTATCATAGTTAATTATAAGCATTTATCACTAAAGGATTAAATATGAAACTTTTACCTCTTTTATTACTATTTACTTTATCAATAAATCTTTTTGCAAAAGAGATATATATTGCTAGATTTGAATATAAAAATCAAATACAATATGGCCAAATAAATGATGAGTATATACAACCCTTAAACTCTAATATCTATAAAGGTTTAAAACCTGTTGGAGAAAAAATCGCTTTAAAAGAAGTAAAACTTTTACTGCCAAGTAAAGCCCAAAATGTATTTGCAGTTGGAATGAATTTTGCAAGTCATCTTTCTTCACCTTCAGATCTTCCTCCACCTTTATTTTTTAAATCACCCTCTTCTTTAATTTTAAGTGGTGAGAATATAGTTTTACCAAAAGATTCAAGAAATGTTCATTTTGAAGGAGAATTAGTTTTAATAATTGGCAAAAAAGCAAAAAATGTATCTATTAAAGATGCTCCAAGTTATATTTTTGGTGTAACAGTTGGAAATGACCTTACTGAGCGAAATTGGCAAGGAAGTGATTTGCAATGGATGAGAGCAAAAGCATCTGATGGTTTTGGACCAATTAATTCAAAAATAGCTATTGGAGTTGATTACAATAATCTACTACTTACAACAAAACTTAATGGAAAAATAGTTCAGCAAGAAAACACTAAATATATGATTCATAAACCTTCAAAAGTTGTAAGTTATTTAAGTAAATACTTTACACTAATGCCTGGAGATTTAATATATATGGGAACACCAGGAAGAACACAAAGTTTAGTAAATGGGGATATAGTATCCGTAGAGATTGAAAAAGTTGGAAAAGTTATAAATAAAATAAAAAAATAAAAATGACATTTATATCTACTTCTCTACTTTTAAGTATCATATAGTAAAATACAAAAAATTTAATTAGGTATTACATATATGAAAAAACTAACTATTGCTTATCAAGGAGTTGGGGGAGCTTATTCTCATCTTTCTTGTAAAAACGTATTTCCAGATGCTCGGACAATTGCATGTGAATCATTTCAAGAAGCTATGCATTTAGTTGAAACTGATGTTGCTGATTTTGCAATGATTCCTGTTGAAAATTCTACAGCAGGAAGAGTTGAAGAAATTTACAGACTAATTCCTAAGATGGAATTAACTATTATTGATGAACATTTTGAACCTATAAAACATTGTTTATTAGGTATTAAAGACTCTAACTTAAAAGATATCAAATATGTATCATCTCATCCTCAAGCCCTAGCACAATGTTTAGGAAATATTACAAAAAGGAATATGCAAGCAATTGCAAAGTTTGATACAGCAGGTGCTGCTTTAGAACTAACTCATATGAAAGATAAAGCTCATGCAGCAATTGCTTCAAGTTTATCAGCTGAACTTTATGATTTAAATATTTTAGATGATAACTTTGGAGATCATCATGGCAATACAACAAGATTTTTAATTCTTGGAAAAAATAATGAAATTCCTGATTATATTGAAGATCAAAGATATATTACATCTTTAGTTTTTGAAGTAAGAGATATTCCTTCTGCTTTATACAAAGCCTTAGGTGGATTTGCTACAAATGGAGTAAACCTTATAAAACTTGAAAGTTATTCAGTTCCAGGGAGTATGAATGCTAGTCAATTTCATATAGATATTGATGGACATATAAGTGAAAGAAGATTGCAACTTGCAATTGAAGAATTAAAGTTTTTTGCAAAAGATATGAAACAACTAGGTATTTATAAAAGAGATTCATATAGAGATATTATGGAAACTTTTAAGAACTAAAATAAGGAAAATAAATGTATAACCCTATATCATGTGAGTTTTTTGATCAGCTAAATGTTGCAATGCAAAGAAAAATACCTTCAACTATAGTTTATTTAAAAGATGAAGATAATAAACTAACTTCAAAAGGTACTGTGAAAACGATGGAAGTAATAGAAGGAATTGAATACTTAATCTTAGATTCAAAAGAAAGAATAAGATTAGATACAGTCCTTACTTTCAATGGAAAAAAACATAGAGAAGAATAAACTGTTATAAAAATTAGAGTCTAAACTAGTCTCTAATTTTTATATAAATATGAACGTTATTTGAATCATCATTAAATTTTCGTTCATCAATAAGAATATAATTTAAATCTCTTATTAATTTTCCTAACTTATCATAGCCATAATTTCTAGAATCAAAAGAAGGATGCTTTTTATTTATATAAGCACCTACATTTGATAATCTTGCCCAACCATCATCTTTTGATACTGCATTAATTGCAGAAATAACAATAGGTCTTAGTTTTGGACTATTTGATTCTTCTACTTCTACAGTATTAATATCATTATCTTTTTTCTCACGTAAGATTTCTGTAAATACAAACTTATCACAAGCAGCAATAAAGGCTTCAGGAGTCTTCTTTTCACCAAAACCGTATACTATTAAACCTGATTCCCGAATTCTTGTTGCAAGCCTTGTAAAATCACTATCAGAAGAGATTAAACAAAAGCCATCTAAAGAGTTTTCATGTAAAATATCCATTGCATCAATTATTAAAGAAGCATCTGTTGCATTTTTCCCTTGTGTATATGAAAACTGTTGAATAGGTTGAATTGCATGTGAATTCAAGTGTTCTTTCCACTGCTTTAAATTTGTTGTAGTCCAATCTCCATAGGCTCTTTTAATACTTGCAACTCCAAATTTTGCTACTTCTGCAAGTAGTTCTTCAACGACTAAAGCTTGAGCATTATCAGCATCAATTAATACAGCTAATTTCATTGTTTTATAATCTCGCATTTATTTCCTTATCTTTCTACATCTTATAGTCATCTTATCTAGATAAGTGTTAGTTTTTACTTTTATTTGTTTTAATTCTGAGTATTTCTTAATAGTTCTAAACCTTCTTGCGTTATCATCGTAACTTCCCATTTAGGTGAAAATACAAATTTCACTATACAAGTATCAATTTCTTCAACACTTTTTACAGTATCAATAATCTTATCAGTAAAAGATTTTGTACTATTACAAGTAGAGTTTATTACCGTCATCTCAATATTTACATTTATGTTATCAACTTCTTTCTCTATCTCTATTTTATAAATAAGTCCTAAGTCATAAATACTAATTGGCAATTCTAAATCTAATATAGTTTTTAGCTTATTAATTACTTTTTGTTCTATTTCATCTTTATTAAATGTTTTCATTTTATGTCTTTATTATAAAACTAAATTAAGACTTCACTAATTTGAATTTGAGGTTGGGAATTTGTAAAGTTTGGAATATCAGAAAGTAATTCTTCTGAATGAACTGAAAAGATAGCTTGAAAAGCATCAATTGAATCAAATGTCATATGAGTCATTACAATATATAAAGCAGGAGTATCAGGCTCTCCACTTCCTAATCCAAAATCTACTTGTACATTTTTTAATACATTACCTAATAGTTTTGAAACTAAAGGAACATGTTTCTCACAATAATATTCTTTATTAAATACTATATCCTTCGAGTTTGGATACATCACACTTACTTTTATCATAGCATTTTCCTATTTAAAATTTAACTAATATCTAGTTATAGTTAAAGTCTAACATATAAATATAGCAAGAGTATAAGTATTCATTTTATTGTAAGATATTTGGGAGTAGTGAAAATAAGAGTTAAAAAATTCAACTCTTATTTTTTATTTATAGAAACTTTTTATGAAAGTGCAGCAAACATATCTTCAGTTACTTCAGAAACGTCTTTTGTTCCATCAAGTTCAACCATAACACCCATTTTTGTATAAAAATCAATAAGTGGTGCAGTTTGGTCATGATAAGCCCCTAATCTGCTTTTAACAGTTTCAGCATTGTCATCTTTTCTAATAATAAGATCAGAGTTACAATAGTCACATACATCTTCTTTTTTAGGAGGATTAAAATCTACATGAAAAGATGCTCCACATGAAGAACAAACTCTTCTACCTGTAATTCTTCCAACGATTAATTCATCTGGAACATTTAAAGAGATTACTTTATCTAAAGAAATATTCATATTAGCCATTAATTCACTTAACGCTTCAGCTTGTCCTAGAGTTCTTGGAAAACCATCAAGAATGAAACCTTTTTTACAGTCATCTTCTGCTAATCTATCTTTAATAATACCAATAATAGTTGAATCAGGAACTAATTTACCTGCATCCATAAAATTCTTTGCTTCCATACCCATATCAGTTTTATCTGCAATCGCTGCTCTTAGAATATCTCCTGTAGAAATTTGAGGGATATCATATTTTTCTATTAAAAATTTAGCTTGTGTACCTTTTCCAGCACCAGGTGCTCCAAATACCATTAAATTCATGTTCAACTTCCTTGATTTTCTTTTACGTGATTGTATAAAAAAACTAGTTAATAGTACCTAAGACATATAAACTAGATTATAAGTTTTATTTACAAAACTCTTCTATTTTAGAAGCAAAATATACAGGACACTCTAACATTGGGTAATGTCCGGATTCTTGGCATTCTAAAATTTCTACGTCATTATAAAAATGTGAAAATATTTTTGTAACTGATTTTAGAGCAAAAATAGGAAAATCATATTTTCCTACAATTATTTTAATAGGTATATGTATGTTTTTTACTTCACTGGAAAAATCAGTTTCTAAATACATTTTCATATACCCTACTCTTGCTTTTACGATTGATGCTTCATATGCCATTTGTATTCTAGATTTTGCCCAAGTTTGATTATGTCTTTTACTTGCACTATATACAATTTCTTCAATTTTATTTTTATTATCCCTCATTTCATCTATTAGTTTATCTTGGGCAAGTTGTGGCAATTTTATACCTGATGCAAAGATTGGGGTTATTAGAATAAGTTTTGAAACTCTCTTATCAATAAGTGCTATTTTTTGGGCAATCATTGTAGACATAGAATGAGCAAGAAGAACAATATCATCTAATTTTAAATGTGTAATAAGATTTTTAACATCATTTGAAGCTTCAAAACAACTATAAACACCATCTATTTCTTTTGATAATCCATATCCTCTTAAATCAACAAAAATGAATGTAAATTCTTCAGTATTTAAATAAGGAAAAATAGGTTCATAATTTTTATAATTTCCCATTAGCTCATGTAAAAACACAATTTTTTTTGTACCTGTTCCTAATATTTTATGGCCTAAAATTGTCATTAGTATCCTATTTATTTATATTATTCATCATTTAATTTTACTATTAAAGTATAAAAATCCCCTTTTAAAAGAGTATTATCTCTAATTATTTTAATTTTTATATCAAGTGAATTTAATATAGAAGTATATTTTCAATATACACAAGGTTTAAAAACCTTTTTGATACACTACTTTGAATAAGAGGAGAGTTTATGAGCTTAAAAGAAGAAACAGAACAAATACTAGATAGCATAAGAAAAGTAGCTTTTTATGTAGGGCATGGAAAATACAATGATTATATGACAACAGAAGAGGTAGTAAAAATCAAAGCAACTTTAGAAAAAATTCTTGAAATTGAAAAAGAGTATGAAAAGGCTAATACAAATGAAGAAAAAGAGCTTATTTATAAAAGATTAGAAATATATAAAACTTTTACTGTTAAAGATTTTATTAATTTTGAAATATAAAGGAGAAAAGAATGTTATCAGTACTTTTAGAATTTGCAATGTTTCCTACATCGGATAATGGAAGAGAAGGATCTTCTGTTTCGAAAGAAGTAAGTAAAGTAATCGATGCCATAGATAAAAGTGGCATAGCATATCAATTAACAGCAATGGGAACTATTATAGAAGCTAAGAGTATGAAAGAAGCTTTAAGTATTGTTGAGTTAGCTTACGAACAACTAGAAGATTGTAATAGAGTCTATAGTTCTCTAAAATTTGATATAAGGAAGAACTGTGAAAATAGACTTAAAACAAAAGTAGAAAAAGTAGAAAGAACTTTAAATAGAAAAATAAACACATAAGGAAAGTAGAAAAGTTACTTAAAATAATTTTGGTAAAAAATTTTTTACTATTATTCTATTTTATAAAACTCTTTTGACTATAATTCAAATAAAAATAGGATATACACAATGAGCGAAAAATCAAACGAATTTTTACAACGGGCTGATGCTCAAATTGCAATTGCAAATGAGCAACTACAACAAGGATTAACATTAGGTGAAGTAAGTGCTTCATATATGTATGGTTCAGTACGATTTAGTACTTATATGGCTTGCACTTCATATAATACAGCAGAAGATATGCTTGCAGATAAAGATGAAATTATAGAGTACTTTACAAAAGAATATAAATTAGCATTAGAAGAACATCTAAATAATCATGCAGTTACTCATGATTTTACACAAAATCCAAAAAAATAATAGAAAAGAGGTACTGAAACATACCTCTCTTTTATTTAAACTTGAAATAACTGGACTCTAAAAGTAGATATTTATGACCTCGTATCTAAATATTAGAATAAATTTAGTCCTTCTTTTTTGGTGGCGGTAATAAGTTATTAAAATTGTAAGGAATTATATTTCGTTCAATATCTTCAGTAAAATCGTATAATTTAATACAAATACCAAGTAATACAGGCCAAACAGCTATTTCTCTTATACTAGGGCTAAATACAAATCCAACTAGAATACCCAAAATACCAACTGAAATTAAAATATCATCAACTTTCTTTTCTTTTAATAATCTATAAAAATCTTTTATTTTTTTAATAAACATATCTATTTCCTTTTGGATATTAGTATTTATTATAATATCTAATTATTTAAGAAAAGTAAAATCTATCATATTAGTTTTATCTAAGAAGTCAAACTATCCAATTGTGCGGATAATCATTTCTAGAATATGCCATATTATATATAAAATTCCATAAAAAATAAAAAGAAAGTATTAGGTTTTAAGAGGAGTGTACCTATAGTACATGAGTATTAAGATTTAAACTTCAATACAGAGTAAAGCGAAAAGATATCGCTTTACTTTAATTTTTATACGTGGTAGTTTGGAGCTTCATTTGTTATTGTCACATCGTGTACGTGACTTTCTTTAAGCCCTGCACTTGTGATCTCAACAAACTCAGCAGTTTCTTGGAATATAGAAATAGTAGCAGATCCTAAGTAACCCATTGAAGATCTTAATCCACCTGTCATTTGGTGAATAATATCAGCAATAGAACCTCTATATGCAACTCTACCTTCAATACCCTCTGGTACAAGTTTATCAGCTGCTGTTCCTTCTTGGAAGTATCTGTCTGTGCTTCCTTTAGTCATAGCTCCAATAGAACCCATTCCTCTGTAAGTTTTAAACTTTCTTCCTTGGTATAAAATTAATTCACCTGGGCTTTCATCAGTTCCAGCTAATGCAGAACCCATCATAACAGAAGATGCACCAACAGCTAATGCTTTTGCAACATCACCAGAATATTTAATTCCTCCATCAGCAATAACAGGAACTCCATATTTTGCACCTTCTTGTGCACATTCATCAATTGCTGATATTTGAGGAACACCAACACCTGCAACAATTCTTGTAGTACAAATAGAACCAGGACCAATACCTACTTTAACTGCATCAGCTCCAGCATCTATAAGTGCTTTAGTACCTTCTGAAGTTGCAACATTACCAGCAATGATTTCAACATCTAATTTAGACTTAATATCTTTTACTGAATCTAAAATACCTTTTGAGTGACCATGTGCTGAATCCATAACTAGAACATCAACACCTGCTTCTACTAAGGCAGTTGCACGATCAAGTTGTCCAACACCAATAGCCGCACCAACAATTAATCTTCCAAATTGGTCTTTTGATGCGTTTGGATATTCTCTTTTTTTATTAATATCTTTAATTGTAATTAAACCTATTAATTTATTTTTATCATCTACAATAGGAAGTTTTTCAATTTTATTAGAATGCATTACATCTGCAGCTTCTTCTAAAGTTGTTCCTTCTTTAGCAGTAATAAGAGGCATCATTGTCATCTTAACACTTACTTTTTTAGAGAAATCTTTAGTAAATCTCATATCTCTATTTGTAACAATTCCTAATAAAATTTTATTATCATCAACTACAGGAACTCCAGATATCTTATATTCAGCCATAATATCTTCAGCATCTTGAAGTGTTTGATCCATTTTAATAGTAATTGGATCTATAATCATCCCTGATTCAGATTTTTTAACTTTTTTAACTTGAAGTGCTTGAGTTTCAATATCCATATTTTTATGAATAATTCCTATTCCACCAAGTCTAGCCATTGCAATCGCAGCTTCATATTCTGTTACTGTATCCATAGCAGCAGAAACAAAAGGGATATTTAATGTAATTTTTTTTGTTAATTTAGTTTCTAGTGAAACCTCTTTTGGTAAAACTTCTGACTTTGCTGGTACTAATAATACATCTTCAAATGTTAATGCTCTTTTTCTAATTCTCATAATATCTCTTTCTTATTTTATATAATTAATTGCTTTTTCTAATGATAAAGCACCGTCAAACATAGTTTGTTCATCATAAGCTTTTCCGATGAATTGAAGACCTACGGGCATTCCATTTTCATCTTTGTCAACTGGTAATGAAATTGCAGGTAATCCTGCTAAATTTACTGAAATTGTATAAATATCACTTAAATACATTTCTAACGATGTTTTAAAACTTCCAAACTCTGGTGCAGTTGTAGGTGCAACTGGAGAAAGTATTAAATCTGCTTCAGCAAATATAGCTTCATACTCATCTTTGATTAAGTGTCGTACTTTTTGTGCTTTAATATAATAAGCATCATAGTATCCTGAACTTAACACAAAAGAACCTAACAAAATTCTTTTTTGTACTTCATCTCCAAAACCTTGAGATTTTGTTTGAATATACATGTCTTTTAAACCAGCTTCACCTTTTCTATTTCCATATCTAACACCATCAAATCTTGAAAGATTTGCAGATGCTTCAGCAGTTGCTACGATATAGTAAGAAGAAAGTATTTTTCCAGTATCTAACATATTTTTATGAATAATTTTATGCCCTGCATCTTCTAAAGCTTTAATAGATTTTGTAAATGCATTTTTAATAGCAGGACTTGCTTGCTCAATAAAGTTGTCTATAACGGCAATAGTTAATTTTTTATCTGCATTAAGATTTGGAGTAATTGCAGTATATTCAACATTTGCAGATGTAGAATCCATAGGATCATGACCTGAAATAATATCATATAAAATTGCAGCATCTTCTACATTTTGAGTAATTGGTCCACATTGATCTAATGAAGAAGAATATGCAGTTATTCCATATCTTGAAACTCTTCCATAAGTTGGTTTCATTCCAACAACACCACAATAAGCAGCAGGTTGTCTAATACTTCCACCAGTATCTGTTCCTAATGCAGCAATAGCAATACCAGCAGCAACAGCAGAAGCAGAACCACCTGAACTTCCTCCTGGTGTTTTATTATTGTCAATTGGATTTAATGTTTTACCATAACAAGAAGTTTCAGTAGAACTTCCCATTGCAAACTCATCCATATTAGCTCGTCCAAAGGGACTTAAGCCTACTTTTTCTAAATTATTAATTACTGTTGCATTATATGGTGAGATATAACCTCTTAAGATATTACTTGAACAAGTTATTTCCCAATTCTTAACATTTATATTATCTTTTATAGCAATTGGAATTCCAGTACCTGAAGTAGAAATATCTGTTGAAGTTAGTTGTTCAACATATGCACCAGTTTTGTTTTCTTTTATTTTCGTAGTTAAATCATCTCTTAATTTCTTAATATCGTCACTAGCTAAGCTTAGTGCTTCTTTTAGAGTTATCAAACATGTCTCCTGTAATTTCTAATTATAATATTACACCCGATTTTATCTAAAAAATGATTAAAATATGGTAAAGCAAATATTAATTAAAAAAGAAAAGGTAAATTTAAGTTTTTAGGAGAATTTAGTGGAAGTAAAAAATTTTATGTAAAAAAAAAGGTAGGAGAAAACTCCTACCTTTTTAATTAAAAAAATATTAATTATACGAATGAAATGAATGCCATTTGAGTAGCATCACCTCTTCTAATTCTTGTTTTAATAATTGACGTATATCCACCATTTCTTTCAGTATACTTTGGTGCAATTTCATTTATTATTTTCTTAGTAGCTTCTTTAGATTGTAATGATGCAAATACTTGTCTGTGTGTATTTAAATCAGCATTTCTAGAAGTAGTTACTAATCTTTCAATATATCTTTGTAATTCTTTTGCTTTTGGAACAGTTGTTTCAATCTTTTCTCTTTCGATTAAAGCGATTGCCATGTTTTTTAACAATGCTTTTCTATGAGAAGAAGTTCTACTTAACTTTCTATATCCGTGCTTATGTCTCATATTCTAAACCCTTAATTATGCTTTAAGTTGCTCTAACTTTCTTCTTAATGCAGAAGCAACATTTTCTGGAAGTGTATCTTCAACTGGGAAACCTAGTGACTCAAGCTTTTCAGCGATTTCATCATAAGATTTTTTC
>NYWO01000156.1 GCA_002685075.1 Arcobacter sp. | reverse complement strand
ATTTCTATTGAAGAGATTTCTATTAATAATTGGGTTTATGATGAAATGCCTGAAGCTACTACAATTAGAACATATATTAAAAACTTGAGAAAGAAACTTGATAGTGATGCTATTTCTACTTTAAAAGGTATTGGTTATAGGTTTAATCTTTAAGAGAAGGAAGATTATCCTTCCTTCTCTTTTATATAAATATTGTGAATTATTGAGAGTGTTAAAAAGTATATTGTATTTTAATTCTTGTTTCACTATCCGCATTAGGTCTACTATAATCTTCTGTTCCATCAACTATAGCATGTAAAAGATTTATTTTAAAATTTTTATTTACATCATAAGAAACTGTAATATCTGTTTCTTTATCATTTGACTTATTATTTTCTAAATCGGTATAAACATAAGCTAGATTGATTCCTACTTTATCAATTTTAGTACCAACATCTAATTTGTAAGCTTTTGCTCCATTAATATAAGAGAAAACACCCCCATAAATTTCATTTGCAGTTAAAGAAGTATCCGCTCCATAACCTAATCCAGATTCTACATTTCCATTAGAAATATTTTTACTTACTGCTGCATTTATAGTAAAAGCATTTATTTTTGTTCCAAGTTTAAGTGCAATAAAATTACCATCTGCTTTATTATCATCAAATTTTGTACCTATATATTGACCTGTAGCCGAAAAGTTACCTAAATTATAAGTCGAATCTAAATAAACAGTTTTAAAATTATCAATAGCATCTACATATTGAGCATTTATAGTTAAGTCTTTTATTGAAGTATTTTCTAAATAAATAGAATAAGCACCTTTTTCAAGGGTATAAGAATATGGAGAGTTAGAATATGGAGAGTTGGTAATAAAAGTCTTAACAAAATTTCCTGTATTCCCATTATTATCTGTTCTTCCTTGGAATCTATCAACATATATTAACGAAATACTAGTATTTGGTAAATCTTTGTTTGTAAAAGTATAACCTTGAAATGATTGTCTAATCATTCTTGAACCAGAACCTGCAATCAATGGTGTTCCAATATATTGTCTTCCTACTTTTACAGATGAATTACCTTTTGTATAAGAAACAAATAATTCTGATAAAACTGCCCCTGAGGCATCTTCATCTTCAGTAAATCTATTTGTACCATCAATATTACTTACACTTGAAGCTTGAAATGTTGAGCCTAAATTAAAACCATAATAATTACCTGTAAGGTAGTTTATAGACCCTCCATTATGAAAAATTGAAGAACTTCCTGTATCTGATTGTTTCTCTTGAAAATAGTAAGATTTTAATTCCCCTTTTATTTTCCCATTTTTAAATGCATCACTTAAATCTCCTGCAAATAAATTTGATGTCATTAATGTTATAGCTGACAGTAATATTGTTTTTTTCATCTTCTCTCCATTATAAGTTTAATTTGATTATATCGAAGCAGAATGTAGTATAGATGTAGTATTTAGTTATAAATTTATTGAGATATTATTAAAACTTTTTTCATTCAAAATACTTTTTTATTTTATTAAATGAAGTTGTATTCTCTAAAAAAATCTTATATGATAATGGTTTATTTAGTATTATTTTATTTAATAATATAAATCCTTAAAAGTAATCTATCTAATATATTAAAAGATAGATTTTTTATTTTAAGGTTTACATTATAACTTTTTATTTATCTTTTTTACTATTCATCTCGGCATCAGACATACCATCTTTATTCATATGATTTTTCATTTTACCTTCATGCATATGATTACCCATATGATCATTTACTTCTTTATCTGGCATTCCATCTGCATTCATATGATTTGTCATCTTACCTTCATGCATATGATTACCCATATGATCATTTGAAGACTCTACTTTTGTTGAATGTTCATCAGAATGAGAACCACCTGCATATAATGCACTTCCTGCTAATAAACCTAATCCTAATAATATTGTTGATAATTTTTTCATAATTTGTCCTTTTTATTTTATTTGTAATTATATATACTTAATATGGAAGCAATGAGGAACTTCTATTAAAACCAAAATCTAACACCTGCAGTAGCATATACTTCATCTAAAGCCGACATATCATTTGTATTTCCTAAGTTTTTACTCCACTCGACACCAATATAAGGTGCAAACTCTCTTTTAACTTCATATCTAAGTCTTGTGCCTAAAGTAATATTTGAGAAACCACTACCTATTCCCATCTCTTCATTATTCTTAGTATAGGCTGCTATCCCAATACTTGGACTTAATATTAACTTTTGAGTAAGAAGAGCTTCATATTCAGCCTCTGCTCTAAGTCCAATATTTCCATCATCTCCAAGTAAAAGACTAGCTCTTATTTCAAAGAAATATGGGGCTAAACCTTGAGCTGATAGAACACCCCATTTTTGATTAGATTCTTCATTTTTGTCGTATCCTATCCCTGCTTGAATATCCCAATAAGGAGCTATAGCTTTTGAGAAAACCAATTGATTTTCACTTTCAGCAGATTCATTTTTAGCTTTTTCACCTTCTGAATAAATATAAATTTTATTTAAATCGTATCCACTATATGCAGTTATATCCCAACTTAATGTTTTTGTATCACTATATTGATATTCAAGTTGATCAACTAATAATGAACTTCTTAAAATATCACCTCCACCACCTGCATAACTTGATGTTATGAATAAACTTGCTAATGCTGTTGTTACTAATAATTTTTTCATCAAATACTCCTTAAGCCACTACGACTTTTCTAAACATTCCTGCCATATGATAAAGCAAGTGACAATGATAAGCCCAAGAACCTTTTGCATCTACATTTACACGGAAACTGATTTTTGAACCAGGTTGTGCAATAATAGTATGCTTTTTAGGAAGATAATTATCATCTCCTGTTTCTAAATCACTCCACATTCCATGTAAATGCATAGGATGATTCATCATCGTGTCATTTATATAAGTGATTCTTAATCTTTCACCATATTTAAATTCCAAAGGTTTAGCATCTTTATATGCAATTCCATTTATAGACCACATATATCTTTCCATATTTCCTGTTAAACGTAAAATTATCTCTCGATCAGGATATCTATCATGTGTTGTTGGTGTTAATGATCTTAAATCAGCATAAGTTAAAACACGTCTTCCATTATTTCTAAGCCCAACACCTGGATCATCAAGTCTATATTGAGGATCCATAGCTCTCATAGTTGTCTGAACTCCTCTTGCTTCTTCTAATTTTGTAATAGGAATTTCGGGCTTTTTTATATTCCCTCCCATCATTGAGTGATCCATAGGTTTAGACTCTTCTTGCATCATCGATGACATATCATGCCCCATTTTAGAATGATCCATCCCTTTCATATCCATAGGCATTTCAGACTTTTTCATATTTTGACCCATCATCGAATGATCCATAGGCTTATCTTTTGACATTGATCCTTTCATTGAAGACATATCATGACCTGAATGATCCATATTATTCATATCCATTCCCATATCAGAATGAGATAAGATAGGAAGAGGGTCTAAACTAGGCGTACTTGCTATTATATTTTGATCATAAGTTAAAGCACCTAATGCATAACCACTTCTATCAAGACTTTGAGCAAAAATAGCATATGAAGTATTTGTTTCAGGTTCAACAATAACATCATAAGTTTCAGCAACACCTATTCTAAACTCATCTACGGCTACAGGTTGTACATAATTTCCATCAGCCGCAACTACAGTCATTTTAAGACCAGGAATACATACATCAAAGAATGTCATAGCGGAACTGTTAATAAAACGTAGTCTTATTTTCTCACCATTTTTAAATAAAGCTTTAAAATTTGTTGCAGGATTTTGACCATTCATAAGATAAGTATATGTATATCCTGTTACATCAGATAAATCTCTATCAGTCATAGCCATTTCATTCCACATTTTCCGTTGATTAAAAGCTCCCATAAAACCTAGGTCTTTTACTTCATCAAAAAAGTCTCCAACTGTTCTTTGTTTAAAATTATAATAATCAGCTGATAGTTTTATTTTTCTATAAACATTATCAGGTTTTTCATCTGACCAATCAGATAAAGAAATTACATATTCTTTATCATATGTTAATTTTTCTTCTTTTGGTTCAATTACAATTGCACCATAAACACCTGATTGTTCTTGAAAACCTGAATGAGAATGATACCAATACGTTCCACTTTGAACTATTGGGAAAGTATATGTAAATGTTTTTCCTGGCTTAATTCCATCAAAACTAATTCCGGGTACTCCATCCATTGCAGGAGGTAAAATAAGCCCATGCCAATGGATAGAAGTGTCTTCACTAAGGTTATTAGTTACATTAATTGTAACAGTATCTCCTTCTTTCCATCTAAGTGTTGGACCACTTAACATTCCATTTACTGTTGTAGCAACACTTGGATTACCAGTAATATTTACAGAAGTTTTTTCTATACTTAAATTAAACTCTGTTCCACTTATTTCTTTAGTTTCTTTTCTACTTGATATTTTTGTACTTGCACTTAAATTTATTGGTATGGAAGCAAGTAAACTTGTTGCAATTACTCCTTTTACAAAAATTCTTCTATTCAGAGTTTTCATAAATTTTCCTTTTATTTTAAATTATTTATTATTGATAGTACTTCTTTTATGAGGAATAAGTGTGTAGAAAAAAGAATATAAAACTTCTAAAACAAATAATTCAAGACTTATCAATGAATTTCTTTTTTGAAAAAGAAGAAGCTACAAAACTTTTAAAAGAACTTTCTACTCTTGAGTAAAGATATTTATTAACTATTAACTTATTTTTACTATAATTTCAAGTAATAATATATAAATATTAAGATAATAACCAAGGATAATCGTGAAAATTAATTATACTTTTGCAGCACTGCTTACAGCACTTTTTTTATTTACAGGTTGTGATTCTAAATCTGAGATTGATCAGAATTTAATTGCAAATACTAAAAACAATACGCCATATGTAAAAAAGTTTGTATCTAAGACATTTAAACTTATAACTACTGATGGTAAAATAATAGAACTTACAAGTACAGAAGAAGGTTTAGATTTTAAAGATTATAAAGGTAAAAAAGCTATTTTACTTGATTTCTTTGCAACATGGTGTCCTCCATGTATTAAAGGTCTCCCTGTTTTAAAAGAGTTAAGAGAAAAATATAAAGATGATTTTGAAATAGTATCTGTACTTTTTGAGAAAGAAGAAGATAAACCTACATCTGAAATTATTGAGTTTATTGAAAAATATGGTATTACATATCCTATAACTGTTGGTGAAGAAAACTTTAAATTAGCAAAAGATTTAGACGATGTTCAAAGAATTCCTGAACTATTTTTATTTTCTAAAGATGGAGAGTTTGTTAAAAAATTTCTTGGAGAAACAGACTTAGAAACATATGAAAAATATCTTAAAATGGCTATAGGTAAAAAATAAACTTGAGATATTATAATCTCAGTTTAGTCATTTTAATGAACAAGTTCTTTAATTGATGATAAATTCAATACTCTAATAATGCGTATAATATTTTCATTCTAGTTGGATTATTTAAATTTAAGAATAGTTGTATTGGTATAATTTGATGTTTAAAGAGTAAAGGGGTGAAGAAATATTAAATTCTTCTAGACTTACTATTAAAATTTATGAGTGTAAGTCTAGAATAGAAACTAGCAATTTTTTAAGTAACTATGATTTGCATTATGTTCACTTGAATTCATGGCACATAAAATTTCATCTTTATTGTTACTTAATATATAATCTGGTGTATCATCATTCTCTGCTGGATAAAATGCTAATAAGGTATTCGCATCAATTGTTGATGTTGATGAAACGCTAACTGTATTTAAATTTTCAACTTTATTTTCTACAAGATAATCTGGTGTATCATCATTCTCTGCTGGATAAAATGCTACTAACACATTATTATCAATTGATGATGTTACTGAAGCTTTAATTGTATTTAAATTTTCAACTTTATTTTCTACAAGATAATCTGGTGTATCATCATTTTCTGGTGGATAGAAAGCTGAGAAATCGTTCTGTGCATATAGTGAAGCTGCTAATAAACTTGCTAATAAACCTGTTGTTATAATCTTTTTCATTTTGTATCCTTTGATTTTTTATATGGTGTATTATAAAGAGTTAATAAGGAAGGAATGAGGAAAACAATTAATATTTAAAACTTTTAGAAAAAAGCCCTCCAATTATAAAATTGAAGGTTTTAGAAGTAGGAGAGGAGAAGAATTATAGTTTTTTCATTTTTAATCGTAGAGAATTTAAAACAACAGTAACAGAACTAAAACTCATTGCAATCCCTGCATACATTGGTGTTAACATGATTCCAAAGAATGGATATAAAATACCTGCTGCAATTGGAATACCTAAAGCATTGTATATAAATGCCCAAAATAAGTTTTGTTTTACTATTTTCAT
>NYWO01000155.1 GCA_002685075.1 Arcobacter sp. | reverse complement strand
CGTTCAAAATAAAGTTAGCATTAATAAAATGAAGTTAACACAAGAGAAGTTAATTTAGAGGAATAAAAATGTACGCAATTATCAAATGTGGTGGAAAACAGTATAAAGTTTCTGAGGGTGATATCTTAGACATTGATTATACTGGTAAAGCTGCAAAAGAAACATTAGAAATTACTGATGTATTAGCTGTAAACAACGGTGAATTAGTTACAGGTGATGCTGTATCAAGTGCTAAAGTTGAAGCAGAAGTAGTATTAGATGGTACAGGTGTAAATAGAGACAGAAAAGTTATCATTTACAAAAAAAGAAGAAGAAAAGATTCTAAGTTAAAAAGAGGTTTTAGAAAAAGCTTCACTAAAATTAGAATTACAAAAATCGCTGCATAAGCACAATCAAGTTAAGGAGATAAACTATGGCACATAAGAAAGGTCAAGGAAGTACACAGAATAATAGAGATTCAGCTGGAAAAAGACTTGGTGTGAAAAAATATGGTGGTGAAGTTGTAAGATCTGGTAATATTATTATCAGACAAAGAGGTACTAAAGTTCATGTTGGACAAAATGTTGGTATCGGAAAAGATCATACAATTTATGCTTTAATTGACGGTGTTGTTAAATTCGAAGTTAAAGATAAAAAAAGAAAAAAAGTTTCAGTTTACGCTTCGTAATTCTGAATTTTTTTGAGTTTTTAAGAAGGGTGTTAGCATATGCTGGCACCCTTTTTTTATTTATACAAAATGGAAAATAAAAAGTTAATATAGTGTTGATTTTTTATTTTTCACAAAAGTGAGGTTAAAATGTTTATAGATAATGCTAGATTTAATGTTTCATCAGGAAAAGGTGGACAAGGTTGCGCCTCTTTTAGACGAGAGAAATTTGTTGTAAAAGGTGGACCAGATGGTGGTGATGGTGGTAAAGGTGGAGATGTTTACTTTGTAGTAGATTCTAACACTGATACATTATCAAATTATAAGGGTAGAAAAGTCTTTAAAGCTGAAGCTGGAAAGCAAGGAATGGGTTCTAGAATGACTGGAAAATCTGCTGAACCTTTAGTTTTAATTGTTCCTCCAGGAACTCAAGTTATTGATGATGATACAGGTGAGATTTTATTTGACTTAGTAACAGAAGGTGAAAAGGTAAAAATTTTAGAAGGTGGAAAAGGTGGACTAGGAAACGTACACTTTAAAAACTCAAGAAATCAAAGACCAACTTATTTCCAACCAGGACTTCCAGGTCTTAGTAAAAATATTAGATTAGAACTTAAACTAATTGCAGATGTTGGACTAGTTGGATACCCAAATGTTGGTAAATCAACATTGATTTCAACTACTTCAAATGCAAATCCAGAGATTGCAAACTATGAATTTACAACTTTAACTCCTAAATTAGGTGTAGTTGAAGTTGGTGATTATAATTCATTTGTAATGGCAGATATTCCAGGAATTATTGATGGAGCTGCTGATGGTAGGGGTTTAGGTTTAGAATTTTTAAAGCATATTGAGAGAACTAAAACTTTATTATTTATGATTGATGTTGCAAATTATAGAACAATGATTGATCAATACAATGTTTTAAAAGAAGAAGTTGCAAAATTCTCAACTGAATTATCAGGAAGAAATTATGCAATTGCATTAAGTAAAATTGATGGATATTATGGGGAAGATTTAGAAGCTGGTATTAAACAATTTATTACAGATATTGGCTTAGAATGTTCAACTTCTAATGAATTTGGTTTTGATAAAGAATATCCATATTATGTTCAAGATTTAACTTATTCAAGATTTGATAATAGTAAACCATTTTTTGTATTACCAATTTCATCAGTTACAAGAAAAAATACAAAATCAATAACTTTCGCACTTTACAATTTATTAGATCAAAACAAATGAAACGTTTAGTTATAAAAGTTGGTAGCGCTGTATTAAGAGAAGATACAACTTTAGCTATTAATAGATTAAATAATTTAGTCGATTTTATAGCTAAATTAAAAGAAGAAAAAAAACTTCAAGTAATTTTAGTATCTTCAGGCGCAGTTGCAGCTGGAAATACTGTATTAAACTTAGATAGAAAAGAGATTTTAAACAGACAAGCTTTAGCTGCAATAGGTCAACCTTTACTTATGAAGTATTATAAAAAAAGATTTGCCCAACATGATATGAAATGTGCTCAAATGCTTTTAGTTGCTGAAGATTTTGATTCAAGAAAAAGATCTGAAAATGCACGAGCTGTAATGGAAATATTATTACAAAACAATATTGTGCCTATTATAAATGAAAATGATGTTATTGCAAATGAAGAACTTTTATTTGGGGATAATGATCAATTAGGCGCGCATGCAGCATATTTTTTTAATGCAGATATGTTAGCAATCTTAAGTGATATTGATGGTTTTTATGATTCAAACCCTCATGAAAATCCTGATGCAAAGATTTTAAAGACAGTTAATTCTATTGATGAAGAAGAGTTACAAATGAAGCATACTCCAAACTCAGAGTTTGCAACAGGTGGAATTGTTACAAAATTAAAAGCTGCAAGTTTTTTAATGAAAAGAAATAAAAAAATGTACCTAACATCAGGTTTTGATTTAAAAAATGCCTATGATTATTTACTTTATGATAATCACAATAGTGGAACAATTTTTCAAACAGAAAAATAAATTTAAGGAAGATTAATGAGTAAAAAAATACTTTTTATGGGAACACCAGATTATGCAACTAGGATATTTAAAGAATTAAATAAAAGTTCTTATGATGTAGTTGGTCTTTTTACTCAGCCTGATAAACCTGTTGGAAGAAAACAAATTTTAACAGCTCCTCATATTAAGCAATTTTGCTTAGATGAAAACTTATCTACTCCTATTTTTCAACCAGAAAAATTAAGAGAAAATACTCAAGCAGTTGAAGAAATAAAAAAATTAAAACCAGATTTTATAATAGTTGCTGCATATGGACAAATATTACCAAAAGAGATTTTAGATATTGCTCCTTGTATAAATCTTCATGCTTCACTTTTACCAAAATATAGAGGTGCAAGTCCAATTCAAGAATCACTATTAAATGATGATTATTTTACAGGTGTAACTTCTATGTTTATGGAAGAGGGTTTAGATTCAGGAGATATTTTAGGTTTACAATATTTAAAAATTACTCCTGACATGGAAGTTGATGTAGCTTTTGATAAATTATCTGATATTGCAGCAGTTTTAACTATTACAACATTAGATAATTTTGATAAAATCAAACCTCAAAAACAAAATGAAGCTGAAGTTAGTTTTTGTAAAAAGATTAAAAAAGAAGATGGTTTAGTAGATTTTTCTTCTGCAAAAAAACTTTTTTTGAAATACAAAGCATATTCATATTGGCCTGGAATTTTTTTAGCATCCGGTTTAAAATTAAAAGATGTGGAATTTATTGAGAATGAATCAGTAAACAAGGAAGGTTCTATTTTAGCAATTGAAAATAATTGTGTATTAATAGGTTGTAAAAAAGGTAGTTTAAAAATAAAAACTATTCAAGCTCCTTCAAAAAAAGCTATAAGTTCTTCTGACTATCTTAGAGGTCAAAGACTAGAAAAAAACGATACTTTAAAATAACTTCAGCTATTATGATTAAAATTATTTAATAAGTAGAAAATTATGCCTACAAACAATTTAAAACATATTTATGATGTAGATCTATTTAATATAAGCGATTTAAATGTTCTACTTCATGAATTATTAAAATACACAAGAGAACTATTAAATGCTGAAGCTGGAACTATATATATAAAGGAACAAGAATTCTTAACGTTTCATGTTTTTCAAAATGATGCTTTATCATATGAAAATATTTATAATTTCTATTATACATCTAATAAATATAAATTACCACTTGCAGAAAAAGATAAATATCTATCTGTAGATTCTTTCATAACTAAAAAAATTATAATTATTGATGATGTTTATTCTTCTAATAGTTATGATTTTGTAGGTGTAAAAGAGTTTGATAAAAAATTTAATTATAGAACACATTCTATTATTTCAGTTCCTTTAATTCATCCTATAAATAAAAATGTATTAGGTGTAATACAGTTACTTAATAAAAAAGAAAATGATAAATATATTGTCTTTGGAAAAAAAGACAAAGATGTACTTTCAATGATAAGTTCTTTTATATCAATTTCAATTTCTAAAGCACAAGATGATGTTTTAAAGTTGCAAAATTTAAATAATAAGCTTACTGTATCAAATAAAGATTTAGAAAAAAAGATTGAAGAAAAAGTAAAAGAAGATCAAAATAAATCTGCAATTATTTTTCATCAATCTAAGATGGTTTCAATGGGTGAAATGATAGGTAATATTGCACATCAATGGAGACAACCTTTAAGTACTATTTCAACTCTTGCAAGTGGTGTATGTATTAATTTAGAATTAGAAAAAAATAATAAGAAAAATAATATATCTCAATTAAAGCAAATTGTAAAAACTACAAAAGATTTATCTAAAACAATTGATGACTTTAGAGATTTTTATAATGTTGACACAATGGATGAAGATTTCAATATTTCACAAGCAGTAAAGAAAAGTTTAGAAATTGCTGAAACAGATTTAAGTACTAATTATATTGAAGTTGTACTGAATTTAGATGATAATATTCGTACTTACGGCCTTAAAAATGCATTTACACAATGTATATTAAACCTATTAACAAATGCAAAAAATGCATTGTTATTAAATATTCCTGTAACAGAAAATAGATATATATTTATCGATTTAGAAGAGAAAGATAATGTAATATCTTTAACAATTAAAGATAATGCAAAAGGTATAGACATATCTTTAAAAGAAAATATTTTTGAACAAAGATATAGAAATAAAGAGAAACAAGAAGATTCAGGAATAGGGCTATTTCTAACTAATCTTATTATAGAAAAACATATGAAAGGTACAATTAGTGTTGAAAACTCTGATTATTCATACAAAGATAAAAAGTATTCAGGAGCAGTTTTTACAATTAACTTAGCAGTTTAAATCATGCTAAGTAAGTTGTATAGGCTGTTATAGTAAGTAGACTTAAAAGAACTCCTAAAACTAAAGAGTTAATAGCAACTTTTTCATCTAAACCACCTTTTATAGCTAAAACTGTAGCCATTGTCATAGGTGGCATAGCAACTTCAATAATTGTAACTTTTACCCAAGTTTGATCAATTCCATAGAATATTTGAAATCCAATTAACACAATTATTGGAACTATTACCATTTTTAAAAGCATTGCCATTGAAACAATATGAAACTTTACAAAAATATGTTTAAGTTCTAATTTCATACCAATTGCAATCATAGCAATTGGTACAAGAGTTGCTCCTAAAGTTTGGCTAGTTAGCATTATAAAATTTGGGATTTCAAAGTTTTTAGCAATTACTGTTATAAAAAACATTAAGCTAGGTGGAAATAATAAAACACTTTTAAAAATAGATTTTGTATCATTTTTCCTTCCACTTCCCCAAGTTATAATAAACATACCAATAGAAACTAAAAGTAGAAATGAACCAAATAAATCATAAATTAAACCATAAACAATGTAATCTTGTCCATAAAATGCATCTATATAAGAAAAACCAATAAATGAAGTATTCCCAAAAGTAGACATAATCATAAATGTAGCAAGAAGTAATTTATTTAACTTCATCATTCTTCCAATAAAGTATGCAAGAGTTAAGTTAAATAAAATAAAACCTATAAACATAAGAATAAGCCCAAGTATTTTTTCATCTAATACTAAGGGATAGATTTTTGAAAATACAATTGCAGGTAGTGAGAAATATATTATAAATTCTATAAGTTGCTTTGAGTTATCATGATAAACAATTTTAAATAAATATCCTATAAGAAGATACATAGCTATTGGTAAAACAGGATCTAACATATTGACCTTTTTGAAATGATTATATTTAATATAATCTTGTAAAGTTATTATGTATACTACAATTATGAAAATAATTAAACTAAAAGAAGTAGGTTCTACTCATACATATTTAAAAGAGTATATAAAAGATAATACATATACTCAAAATGTTTGTATTTGTACAGATTACCAAACAAATGGAATAGGAAGTAGAGGTAATACTTGGAGTGGAGTAAAAGGAAATCTTTTCTTCTCTTTCGTGATATCAAAAAAAGATTTACCAAAAGATCTTTTATTACAAAGTGCTTCAATATATTTCTCATATATATTAAAAGATGTTTTAAAAGAAAACAATTCTAAATTGTGGTTAAAATGGCCAAATGATTTTTATCTAAATGATAAAAAAATTGGAGGAACAATTACAACTGTATCAAAAGATTTAATATATTGTGGAATTGGTTTAAATTTAATATCAGTAAATGAAGACTATGGAAAATTAGATATTAAAATTAACTCAAATGAAATTTTAAAATCTTACTTTGATAAATTAGAAAGAAAATATTTATGGAAGCAAATCTTTAGTGATTTTAAGATAGAATTCGAAAATAGTAGAAAATACAAAGCAACTGTAGATAATAAAAAAATATCATTAGAAAATGCAATATTAAATAGTGATGGCTCAATAGAAGTAAACAATAAAAAGGTATTTAGTTTAAGATGACAGAAATTATAGCAATAGCTAATCAAAAAGGTGGAGTAGGTAAAACTACTACTGCTGTTAATTTAAGTGCAGCATTAGCATTAGAAGGTAAAAAAGTATTGTTAATTGATGCTGATCCTCAAGCTAATGCAACAACATCTTTAGGGTTTCATAGAGATACATATGAGTATAATATTTACCATGTGATGCTAGGAACGAAAGAATTGAATGAAATTATATTAGATTCAGAAATAGAGAATTTAAAAGTAGCACCATCAAATATTGGACTTGTAGGAATTGAAAAAGAGTTCTACAAAAATACAAAAGAGAGAGAATTAGTTTTAAAAAGAAAAATTGATCCTATCAAAAAAGATTATGATTATATTATAATTGATTCACCTCCAGCTCTTGGCCCTATTACAATTAACACTTTAAGTGCTTCAAATTCTGTACTTATTCCAATACAATGTGAGTTCTTTGCATTAGAAGGATTAGCTCAATTATTAAGCACAATTAAATTAGTAAAACAAACTATTAACAAAACTTTACAAATTAGAGGGTTCCTTCCTACAATGTATTCTTCACAAAACAATTTATCAAAACAAGTTTTTGCAGATTTAGCGCAGCACTTTGAGAATAAATTATTTAAAATTGATGATAGTTCATATGTAGTAATCCCAAGAAATATAAAACTAGCAGAAAGCCCTAGTTTTGGGAAACCAATTATGTTATATGATGCAAGTGCCAGTGGTACTAAAGCATATACAAATCTTGCTCGTGCAATTACTGCATAATTTATAAAATTATATTATAACTAGGAAAACTTATGGCATTAGGTAGAGGATTAGGCGAATTATTAGGAGAAGTTGAATCAGCATATGAGAGTAATAATACTCATGATTACGATTCTAAAGTAACAGATTTAGATATTTCATTAATTCAAGCAAACCCGAATCAACCAAGAAAAATCTTTGATGAAGAGAAACTTGAAGAATTAAGTTTATCAATTAAAGAACATGGTTTATTACAGCCAATCACAGTGATAAAAAATGAAGATGATACATTTACATTAGTTTCAGGTGAGAGAAGGCTAAGAGCTCATAAATTAGCTAATTTAAATACAATTAAATCAATAGTATTAGATATTGATGCTTTTAAATTAAGAGAATATGCATTAATTGAAAATATTCAAAGAGATGATTTAAATATTGTAGAATTAGCATATTCATATGCACAATTAATAAATGAACACAATATTACACATGAAGAATTGTCAAAAAAAGTATTTAAAAGTAGAACATCAATTACAAATACTTTAAGATTGTTACAATTAAGCTCATATGCTCAACAACTTTTAGCAAATAACAAGATTAGTGCAGGTCATGCTAAAATTATGTTAGGTTTAAGTGACAATGAACAAAAAATGGTTTGTGATTCTATAATTGGACAAAAACTGTCAGTTAGAGAGACAGAAAAGCTTGTAAAAGAGTTAAAATCTAAAAACAATCCAAGCCCTAAAAAGCAGAAGATTAGTGAAAAATTTGACTTTAAACCTTTATCAAATATACTATCAGGATTTGAAGCAAATGGCCTTAAAGCCAAGGCTGAGAAGAATTATTTAAAAATTGAAATCAACTCACAAGATGATATTGAAAAGATATCATCTTACTTTAAGTTACAATAGTAACAAAATCTAAAAATTTATACTTTAATTTTTTCCTTTAATATAATTTTATAGTTAACTTTGCTAAAATAATAGAGTTTTAGTTAAACTAAACTGTAAAAAATATGGAGGAATGAATGTTAGACATAAGTCCTGTATTATTGCTTAGCTCTGGTGTTATCTTTCTTTTAGTTCTTGCTAGACTAAACAGTTGTCTATTCAAGCCATTACTTAAGCATATGGATGATAGAGCAGCTTCTATTTCTAAAGATTTAGAAGACGCGAAATCAAACGGTGCGAACGTTGATGGAATGATTGCAGAAGCAAACAATGTGATTGCTGAAGCAAAAAAAGAAGCGGCTGCTATTAGAGAACAAGCCTATAAGGAAGCCAAAGAGAGTGCTGATGCAAAACTTGCAAGTGCTAAATCTAATTTAGACGCAAAATCTTCGGAGTTTGCTAAAAACTTACAAGATGAAACTAAAGCTCTAAGAGATTCTTTAGTATCTTCTATGCCTCAATTTAATGAGAGCCTAAAAGCTAAGCTTAGCTCAATTTAAAAGGGAAATGGATATATGAAAAGAATTGTATTACTTGG
>NYWO01000154.1 GCA_002685075.1 Arcobacter sp. | reverse complement strand
TGTTTTTGGACGGGAATTATAGGAGATTTTTCTTCCTTTGTCAAGGGGTATTGCTTAAATGTAGTTTAAATTTTGAAAGTTTCTGGTTTTATATGTTATTGCTTGCTTTTCTTTGGGTTTTTAGAAGAATTAAAATACTTTGTACAACTATAGTTTATAAATATATCCTGTATTATTTTCTAAAACTATACTTCTCTTTTCACCAAAAATGTCTGTTAGCTTGATTTTACATTTGTTCTTTATTTCATATGAACTATTATCATTTGGAAGATTACTTAATTTAGAATATATTTTTCCATCAGAACTAAAAGATAATTGGCCTAAAGAACTTGTTTGATTACAACTAAGCTTTACTTCTTTAATATTGAAGTTCTTAGTAATTAATACATATTTACTGTTATTTATATTTTCTTGACAATAATTTGTACTATATATGTTTTTTAGATTTAAGCTGTCTTTTAAACTGTCTTCAATGCTAGGATGTCCAGATGAATTTCTATCACTATATATTGAATAGTAAATTCCACCTACACTTTCTCTACATCTAAAAAACTTTAGAGTCCATCTTTTTTTATGCCAAAGCTCATCATTTTTATCGTATTTATCATTTATTAAAGCTTGATATCTCGTTTGTTTCAAATATAAAACTAATCTATTTGTTAATTCATCGATTTTACTAATTTGTGTTTTAGGAATAAATGCTGTATATAAAAATCCTAATAACAAAATGATTAATATTATCTCTAAAAGAGAAAAGGACTTTTTCATAAATTTATCTTATATAAACTTTAAAAAGTTTTTTATTATAGTAACTTACCGTCATTTTTTTTTGATAGTTTAAAAATTTATTTAAACTAATAAAATATTTATTTCCTTGTTCTATTCCATAAAATCGTAATCGTAATAATAATCTTTTATCATCGCTTGAAATAAAGTTAATTTTATTTCTTTTCATCTCTTCTGCTAATTCTTTTACAAAATGATACTTGTAAACAAAATGTTTTTCTGGATTTGGCAAAAACATATACAGAGGTTTATTAACAATTGTAAGTAAAACATTTACAAATAGCATAAATAAAACTAGAACAACAGCTATATTATGATTTCTTCTAAACTCTTTTAATCTAACTCTATAAGAATGAAAAAATATTTTTAACATAAAAGGTAAAGAGATTACAACATAGGGAGCAAAATCTTCTATATAAACTCTTTGTCTAAATGAAAATAAAAAAGATAGTAATAATGCAGTTGTTGATATATACCAAGTTAGTGACTTGTCTTTTTCTTTAAACCCTATTCTATATACTGAATAAAAGAAATAAATAAAAAGTAAGGGTGAAAATATTGTTGCATAAATAGCAAAAGTATCTAAAAAGAAACCTCTTGGTTTACCAGCTGTTGCAAAACCATATATATACATAGATAATATAAAAAGAAATAAAGAAATCCAAAATAAAATATTCTTTTTATCTTTTGTATCCTCTACACTTTTTATATTTTTTAATGAGTAAAAAAATAGTGCTAAATATAATATTGCAAAAGAGTTATCAATAAAAACATATAAAAAAAGAAGTAAATAAGAATGTTTATTTGTTAAGTTATAATAATATAAATACAATAGAGTTAAGAAAGTAACTAAAATAGCACTGTTAACTAATAATGAAGCACTTAATACTCCAGGTAATAACATAAAAATGCAAATAGATATAAATTTATCACTTTCTTTTTTAAAATATTTATCAGTTAATTTATACATCAAAATAACACTTAAAATATACAAAATTATAAAAGGCAATCTTAAAGCTATATCATTTTGACCAAATAGATAAAGAGATATATTTGTAATATAGGTTAAAACAGAAGTATTAACAAATACATTTAATGCTTCTTTATATGAAATACTAAGAGTATTAGCAACAAACAATAATACAAGAACTAGTAAAGATAATAGTGTATAAAAGTAGTAATTGTATCTGTTCGTATTTATCATAATTTTAAAAAGTTATCTATCATTTCATATCCGTGTTCACTCATTATTGACTCGGGATGAAATTGTACTCCGTATATTTGTTTGTCTTTTATTTCCAATGACATTATTTCATTATCATCAAGACTTATTGAAGTTGGAACTACAACATCAGGTAAATTATCTTTATTTACTGTTAGAGAGTGATATCTTGTTTGTATAAACTCATTTGGTATGCCTTTAAAAATTGCTGTATCTTTTAATACTTTTATTTTTGAAGTTTTACCATGCATCATATTTTTAGCACGAATTACTTCAGCTCCAAATACTTGAGCAATACTTTGATGACCTAAACAAATTCCAAAAATTGGAATTTTATCTGCAAAATGTTTTATAACATCTAAGCAAACACCTGCATCATTTGGTGTTGCTGGTCCTGGAGATATAATTATTTTTTCGGGATTTAGTTTTTCTATTTCTTTTAGACTTAATTCATCATTTCTTATAACTTTTAAATCTGCTCCTAATTCTAAGCAGTATTGAACAATGTTGTATGTAAATGAGTCATAATTATCAATCATTAAAATCATTTTTTTTCCATTTCCTCTTGATACTTTTGCATAGCTAGTTTAATTTTATCAATTTCACTTTGAGGTACATCTTTATCTGCTGACCATTTAACTTCATCTATTCTTCCACCATATTCACTACCTAACTCTTCAATTTTTTTAGAAAAGTCTACTAGATCATTACAAATCTCTACTTTTTTTGTTACTGTATCTGTTAATTCTATATATGCAAATCCTAAGTCATTACATTTGATTACTGATTCAAAAATTACGCTCATTATAATTTTCCTTTTAATTTGGCATTATTATATCCATAAATAAATTTTAATAAGTTAAAATAAATTTAAAGTGATTTGATAATCATTCTTAATATTAAGAAAAGATAAAGCTTTTTTCTTTTATAATTCTAATAACAATTATCATTATAGGTAAAATAAGAAGGAAAATTATGATTAAAAAATTAGCATTAAGTGCTTTAATATTAACAAGTTCATTAATTGCAAGTAATGATGTAAATGTATATTCAAGTAGACATTATGATACTGATAAACAATTATTCAAAATGTTTGAAAAAAACACTGGTATAAAAGTAAAAGTAATTCAAGCAAAAGATGATGCTCTGATTAAAAGAATGGAAAGTGAAGGTAAAAACTCACCTGCTGATGTATTTATTACAGTTGATGCAGCTAGAATTCAAAGAGCAACTGAGAAAAAACTTTTTCAGCCAATACAATCAGATTTTTTAGTAAAAAATATCGATAGCAGATTAAGAGATAAAGATAACCAATGGTTCGCTCTTACAAAAAGAGCTAGAATGGTTGCAGTAAGAAAAGATAGTAAACTTTCAAATGGCATTAAAACTTATGAAGAGTTAGCTGATCCTAAATATAAGGGTCAAATTATGGTTAGATCTTCAAGTAATGTATACAACCAATCTTTAATGGCTGCAATGATTAAACATCACGGTGTTGAATATGCAACAACTTGGGCAAAAGGTGTAGTTGCTAACATGGCAAGAAATCCTAAAGGAAGTGATAGAGATCAAGCAAGAGGTATATATGCAGGTCTTGGTTCAATTGCAATTATGAATACATATTACTTAGGTAAGCTTGCAAATGGAAGCTTATCTGATAAAGATGTAGTAGAAAATGTAAATGTGATTTTTCCAAAGTTTGAAAATGGTGGAACACATGTAAATATTTCTGCAGCTGGTGTTGCTAGATATGCTAAAAATAAAGAAAATGCAATCAAATTTATTGAATTTTTACTTTCAAAAGAAGCACAAGAAGTATTTGCAAAAGGAAACTATGAGTATCCTATAATAAAAGACGCTGAAATTTCACCACTTGTTGCATCTTGGGGAAAAGTTCAAGATGATAATGTTACAATTAACGACTTAGGTAAATTTAATAAAGATGCTGTAAAAGCTCTTGACGTTGCAGGTTGGAAATAACATATTTGAAAAATAAACTATCAAGCTTAAAAATAAGTAGTGTTATATTAACACTACTTATTTCTATTCCTATGATCACAATATTTGTATATCTTTTTATTCATGACTCCGAAAATTGGGAACATATAAAAAATACCGTACTATCTGAGTATATATACAATACACTATTTGTGATGATAGGAGTTGGAATTCTTACGACTATTATTGGGTTTACTACTGCTTATTTAACTTCTTTTTATACTTTTTCATATTCTAAATTTTTTGATTATGGACTTATTTTACCTTTTGCATTTCCTACTTATATTATCGCTTTTATGTACAATGGAATGTTTGGAATAAGTGGAAATGTAACAACTTATATTTTAAATCTTTTAGATAAGAATCTTAGTGAAGTAGTCTTTTTTGATATACAATCTATGGAAGGTGCAGTTCTTGTAATGTCTCTAGTTTTATATCCTTATGTGTATTTGGTATGTAGAACTTATTTTAATTTTGAATCTGCTTCGATTATTGAAGCTGCGAAAACATTTAATCTTTCATCATGGAAAGTTTTAAAAAAAGTAATTTTACCAATATCAAGACCTGCAATAATTGCAGGTGCAACACTAGCTGTTATGGAAGCTACTGCTGATTATGGTGTTATGCAGTACTTTGGTGTAAACACTTTTGTAACTGGTATTTTTAAAACATGGGAAGGAATGGGAAGTATTGAAGATGCTTCAAAACTTGCAAGTATGCTGATGACTTTTCTTTTTATTCTAATCATTTTAGAAAAATTCCAAAGAAGAAATAAAGTTTATAAAAGTTCAGGAAAAGATTTCAGACCAATTGAGAAGATAAAATTAGAAGGAAGTAAAAACTTTCTTGCATCTTTTGCATGTTTTATTCCTTTTTTCTTTGGATTCTTATTACCATTTGTTCAGCTTACAATTTGGTTCTTTATTTCTTATGAAAAGATAATTGATGAAGAGTTTATTGATTTATTACTAAAAACTTTAAAATTAGGAATAATATCTGCTACACTTTTAACAGCTATAGCACTACTTATTGTTTATAACTCACGTGTAAATAAAGATAAAAGTTCAAGCTCATTACCTCAAATACTAAAACTTGGTTATTCAATTCCTGGAGCCGTTGTTGCTGTTGGAATATTATCATTTTTTGGAATATTACATAAATATGTTTTAGAACTTTTATCAATAGATTTTCTAATATCAGGAACTGTTGTTGCTGTTATATTTGGATATGTAGTAAGGTTTATAGCAATTAGTATTAATAACTTTGAAGCAGGATTTAACCGTATTCCACAAAGCTATGATGATGCTGCTAAAATATCTGGAATTGGACAAGTAAAAACATTTACCAAAGTATTTATTCCTTTAATTAAAAACTCTGCTGCTGCTTCATTTATCGTTATATTTATTGAAGTTGTAAAAGAACTACCACTTACAATGGTATTAAGACCTTTTGATTATAACACTCTTGCAATTAGAGCACTAGAATTAAATGAGCAATCACAAACAATAGAATCATCAGTACCATCTATGTTTATAGTATTAATTGGAATTATATCAGTATTATTGCTGACAAAAAATATGAAAAAGGCACAAAATGCTAAGTATTAACAACTTTTCAATATCTTTTAATGAAACAAAAATTTTAGAAGATATAAACTTTGATGTAAAGCAAGGAGAAATTGTAACTCTTTTAGGCTCAAGTGGTTGTGGAAAGACTACAATTTTAAGAGCAATTGCTGGTTTACAAAAAGAGCATGATGGAAATATCTGTATTGGAGATACTTGTGTATCATCAAAAGAAGTTTATAAACAAGATAGAAAAGTTGGATATATTTTCCAAGATTATGCACTTTTCCCGCATTTAAATGTAGAAGAAAACATCTCTTTTGCCTTAGATAAATTATCTAAAAAAGATAGAAATAAAAGAGTAGATCAACTTCTAGAACAGTTTGATATTGTAGCTCATAAAAATAAGCAAATTCATCAGCTTTCAGGTGGACAGCAACAAAGAGTAGCAATTGCTAGAGCAATGGCAAATAAGCCCAAAATATTACTACTTGATGAACCTTTTGCAAACCTTGATTCGCAACTTAGATATAAGACAAAAATGTGGTTAAAAAACCTTATCAAAAAATATAATCTATCTGCTGTATTAGTAACTCATGATAAAAAAGAAGCTTTGAGTATTTCAGATAAAATTGGGATTATTCATAATAAAGAATTAGTACAATTTGATATAACAAAAACTATTTATAATAAACCTACAAATTATTATGTTGCAAACTTTCTTTCAGAAGTAAATATTTTACCAGGAGAAGTAATTCATAGTTTAAAACTTAAATGTTCAGATGAAAAAATTGCAATTATTGAAATATCGAAATGTAATCTATCAAACGATAAAAGTTTATTTGAAGTTGAACTTATTGATAAAGCTTTTTGTGGGGAATATTATGAAATCTTAATACATATAAAATCAGAAGAAGTAAATAAATCAATAATGATTAAATCATCTTTAAATAATATTAACTTAGAAGAAAAACTTTTTTTACATTTAAAAGAACAGGATATTCGAATCATTTTGAAATAAAATACTTTTTTGGCTTATTTTTAGTGTATAATAATTTCATGAAGATTAAAAACAAACTTCTTTTTATTATACTTTTAGTATCAAATCTTTTCTCACAAGAAGAAGATAAAATTACTTTACAGCTAGATTGGCTACATCAATTCCAATTTGCAGGTTATTATATAGCAAAAGAAAAAGGTTTTTATTCTGATAATAATCTTGATGTAAAGTTTAAAGAGTTTAATAACAGTATAAACCTTGCACAAAGCGTTCTAAATAACAAAAACACATATGCAGTTGGAAAATCTTCATTAATAATTGACAAACTAAATAATAAAAATATTGTGCTCTTATCTGCTATTTATCAAAATTCTCCTATGGCTTTACTTACTTTAAAGAAGTCTAATATAAATAAAATTTCTGATTTAAAAAATAAAAAAGTTATGTTAAGTCCTGATGCAAAAGCTGCTGCAAATATTAATTCTATGATAAAATCTCAAAATATACGATTAGAAGATATAAATTTCATTCCTCACACATTTAATCTTAATGATTTAATAAGTGGTAAAGTAGATGCAATAGGATGTTATTTATCAAATGAACCTTTTATTTTAGAAAATAAAAATATTGAATATAAAATATTCAATCCAAATAGTTATGGCTTTGATTTTTATGGTGGTATATTATTTACATCACAGGATGAAGTAATAAAAAATCATAAAAGAGTAAAGGCTTTCAATGACGCTAGTATAAAAGGTTGGAATTATGCTTTTTCCAATATTGAAGAAACAGCTAGACTTATTTATGAAAAATATAATACACAAAATAAAACACTTGACTCATTAATAAATGAAGGTCAAGTTTTAAAAGAACTCTCTAAAACAGAAGAAAATAAAGCTATAGGGGATATTGATCCTAAAAAAATAAATGAAATTAAAAGATTATATTCTCTTTTAGGCTTTGCTACTAATAATATTATTAATTTTGATAATTTTATTTTTAATACAAATAAGATAGTGTTAAATAAATTAGAAAATAATTTTATTAAAAACAATAAATTTTCATTAATTACAAATACTAAAAATAGGCCTTTTTCTTATATTAATAATAATCAAATAGCAGGAATTGAAGTTGATTTAATCAAACTTTTGAGTAAAAAGATGGATATTAACTATAATATAATTGAAAAACCAGAAAATACAATTATATTTAATAAAATTCGAACTAATAGTTTAGATCTTGAATATAACTATTCTATAGATCAAGTTAATTTAGCAAAAAAAATTTATAGTGATCCCATTCTTAAAATTTCTATGGGAATTGCAACTTCACATGATAAAAATATAATCACTGATCTTTCAATTTTAGAAAACCAAAAATTTGCAATTTTAGAAAATTCTAGTATTTATAATGAATTAAAATCTAAATATCAAAATATAGATTTTATAATTGTAGATTCAAAAAAAGAAGCTTTTTCTTTAATACATAAAAATAAAGTTTTTGGTTTCATTGATAATAGCTTATCTCTTTCACACCAAATGATAAAAGAAAAATTATCAACTATTAAAATTTCTGGAACTTTACCATACAACTTAGAAATACGTATATCAACTAATAAAGAAAATTTTATTCTAATTGATATTATAAATAAAATAATTCCTTTAATCAAAAAAGATGAAAAAGATAAGATAAGTAAAAAATATCAATTAATTTTGTTTCAAGAAGTTAATGACTATTCATGGATATATAAGTATATTCTTCCTTTACTATTTACAATAATTGTAATTTTATTAGCAAATAGTAAGATGCGAAAAGAAATTAGAAAAAGGAAATTTGCAGAAGAAGCTTTAAAAGATTATTCAAGTAGAGATAGTTTAACAAAAATATTTAATAGAGCAAAAATTGACTCTGTAATTAAAGAGCAAATAAAAAACTGTAAATCATCAGATGAAACGTTTTCTATTATATTCTTTGATATAGATAACTTTAAATTAATAAATGACAATTTTGGTCATATTAAAGGAGATAATGTTCTTAAAAATATCAGTAATCTGGTATCTGAGAATATAAGAGAAACAGATATTATTGGAAGATGGGGAGGAGAAGAATTTATAATAATTCTTCCTAAAACTACTGCAAATAAAGCATTAGTATTTGCAAATAAGTTAAGAGAATTAATTTGTAAAAATGATTTTCAGATAAATGGACAACTAACTGTTAGTATAGGAATAACTCAATATTTAAAAAATGATAGCAATAAAGATTTAATAAAAAGAGCAGATGAAGCTATGTATGATATAAAAAGAAAAGGTAAAAATGCAGTAAAAGTTTTATAAGAAAAGAGGTCTCCCTCTTATTTCTTAAAGTTGATATTTCTTTTTAAATTCATCATCAATATCAATAATACCTCTTTTTTCTAGTGATTCTAAAACACTAGGAGTACAATCAACATCATCAGGCCATGTTCTTTTATAGTTATCAAATGAGTTTTTATTTGTAGCATCAATACAAATAGTATTTGCTTCAAAATACATATCTCTATTTGAATCAATATTATTTACAACTCTCCAAACTAACATATAAGGATTATTCACATCATTTTGATTAGAAGCATCAATAATTATTAGAATTTTAACATTTTCTAAAATCGGTTTTAAGTCTTCAAAAAGATGTTTTTGACTTCTTGTTTTCTCAACTGTTACAATAGTTACAGGATTTTTAGTATGAGTAAAATATTGTTTTAATTCTTTTACTTCATTTGTAATTGATTGCATTTTAAATAACAATTCATCATCTTCTATTAGCGTAATTCCAAGTTCTTCAATCTCTTCACCTGTACAATCAAGTCCAAGTTTCCCACCAACTGCAAACTTTGGACTTGAGTGATCAAGAGCGTCTACTACACCTTTTGAAATCATCATATCATCAATATTTATTCTATTTAATATATGCTCAGCGATTGCCTCATGATCTGTTAAATCAGGTGCATCTTCATTTACAAATAATGCATGTTTAACAAAACTCATTTGCCCTACTCCCCAAAATGCATGCATCATTTGTTGTGCATGTCCTGGATATAAAGTTTTGATTTTGGCTAAAATAAGATTATGAAAAACTCCATTTTCAGGCATATAATAATCAATTAAATCAGGTGCTGTAGTTTTAAGTAATGGCAAGAAAATTCTCTCTGTTGCATGACCCATATATTTATCTTCTAATGGTGGTTTTCCAACAACAGTTGCAAGATATGTAGGTTTTTCTTTACTTGTAATTGCAGTAACTTCCATAAATGGGTATTCTTCTTCAAGCGTATAATAACCTGTATGATCTCCAAAAGGCCCTTCGATTCTAAGTTTACTTGGATCTACAAAACCTTCAATTATAAAGTCATTATCTTTTGGAACCCAAATGTCATTTGTAATTGATTTTACAAGTTGTGCATTTTTATTTTTAACAAAACCATATAACATAAGTTCAAATATTCCAATAGGTAAAGGAGCTTGCCCACACCAAATATACATAGGGTCTCCACCAATTCCAATTGAAACTGGCATTTTTTTACCTGCTTTTTTATACTCATGAAAGAAGTGATTTGAATCTTTATGAATTTGCCAATGAAGCCCTAGTGTATTATCTGGAAATACTTGAAGTCTATACATTCCAAGATTTTTCATTTCACCATTTAAAGAAGTTGTATAAACTTGCCCCATTGTAATAAATGGACCACCGTCTTGTTCCCAAGTAGTAAGTACTGGCAAATCTGTAAGTTTAGCATCAGATCCTAGTTTTATAACTTGTTGACACTCGCCTTTTCCTCTATTTTTCTTTGGAATTGTATTTTTAAGTGCAAATAGTTTTCCAAAAGTTGTAAGCTTTTCGCCAAGTGTAGTTGGAGGTTTCATTTTTAAAAGTGATTCAATTTCAGAACCAATTTTATCTCCATCACCAATAAACAGTTTTACTGCTTTTTCGTTACAAAAAACATTCATTAAAACTGGAATATCAAATTTTTTATCATTTTCTTTATCTACAACATTTGTAAATAATAATGCTTTTGAATCTTCTTTTTTAACTTCAATATACGCGATGTGTGGAATTTCTAAATTAATATCTAATTCATCATCAATAATTCTTAATAAATCATTCTTTTTTAATAGTTCAATTGCTTCTTTCATATTTTCCTCTATGTAACCTAATCAGGTAATTAGTATAAATCTTATATCATTTTATCAATAAAATATAGTTTATGGTAGGGGTTTTATATATGCTTAATAAAGATAATTACGATTTTGATGAAAAAATAAATAGAAAAGGCACAAATTGTGCAAAATACGATGGCTTAAAAAAATATTTTGGCTATGAAGATTTAAACCCATTATGGGTTGCAGATATGGATTTCAAAACTCCAAAGTTTATTAATGATGAAATAATCAAAGCAGCACAAAATTCTGTTTATGGTTATAGTGTTGATAGTGATGAATTATACCAGTCAATAATTAACTGGCAAAAGACAAGACACAACTGGGAGATACAAAAAGAGAATATCTTTATGACAAATGGTGTAGTTCCAGCTTATTCAGCTTGTATTGAAGCTTACAGTGAAATAGGAGATGAAGTTATAATTCAAACTCCTGTTTATCCTCCATTGTTTAAATGTGTAACTGCAAATGATAGAAAAGTTGTAACAAGTGAGTTAAAAGAAGAAAATGGTTATTACACTATGGATTTAGAAGATTTAAAATCTAAGATTACAAGTAAAACAAAAATTCTTTGTTTGTGTTCCCCTCATAATCCAGTTGGACGAGTATGGAGTAAAGAAGAGCTTGAGAAATTAGGTGAAATATGTATACAAAATAATCTTACAATTATATCAGATGAAATTCATTCGGATATAACATTTAAAAAGTTTACACCTATGGCTTCAATATCAGAAGAAATAGCAAATATTACAATTACATTAAATTCAGCTGGAAAAACATTTAATATAGCAGGGCTTAATTGTGCTTATGCGATTAGCAAAAATAATAAAATATTAAATAGATTTAAACAAGTAGCACAAAAAAGAGAAATTAACTCAGTAAACTTTTTTGGATATATTTCAACAAGAGCAGCTTATGAAAATGGTGCAGCTTATGTTGATGAATTAAGAGAATATTTAATTCAGAATATGAAATTTACACAAGATTATTTATTAGATAATTGTCCTAATATTAACTTTTTGTTACCAGAAGCAACATACCTTTTATGGTTAAATTTTAAAAAAACTACACTATCTCATAATAAAATTAAAAATAAACTATTAACACAATCAAAAGTTGCATTAAATGATGGTGTTTCATTTGGTAGCAATGGAGATTCTTACTTTAGATTAAATGTAGCACTTCCTAAAGATGCTTTAAAAGTGGCGTTAGAGGATATTTCAAAGAGCTTTAAATAGCAATAAGATAGCAAAGTATTACCTTTTTTCTCACTATTTTAATTATACTTTTACAAAGGTGTTAAATCCTTTCTAAGAGTGTAAAATTAGTGTACAATCCTAAAACAATATTAATAAATAGGATATGAAATGTCAACAGAATTAGTTCTTGCATCTGTTATTTTTGTTACGATTGGTTTCATTTTAGTTGGTGTTTTCGTGCTTACTAGGTACATTGGACCTAAAAATGAACTAGCTCAAATGAAAAATACAGTTTATGAAAGTGGTGTTTCAAACCCTGTTGGAAATACAAATATAGATTTTCAATTAAATTTTATTTAGTTGCAATTTTATTTGTTCTATTTGATGTAGAAATAATTTTCATGTTTCCTTGGGCTGTAAATATTAAAGAACTAGGATATCTAGGTCTTTTTGAAATGTTTATGTTTATGGGACTTTTATTTTCTGGATTAATCTATATTTATAAGAAAAAGGCATTATCATGGGATTAGGAGCAGAAGCTGCATTAGGTGATTCAATTGTTACAACAAAACTTGATCATGCAATAAACTGGGGTAGATCTTACTCTTTATGGCCTATGGTATTTGGAACTGCCTGCTGCGGAATTGAATTTATGAGTGTTGCAGGAGCTAAATATGATTTATCTAGATTTGGAGCGGAAGTTGTAAGATTCTCTCCAAGACAAGCTGACTTATTAATTGTTGCAGGAACTATTTCATATAAACAAGCACCTATTTTAAAAAAAATTTATGAGCAAATGTGTGAACCTAAATGGGTTATCTCTATGGGAGCATGTGCTTGTTCTGGTGGGTTTTATGATAATTATACAACTGTACAAGGAATTGATCAAATTATTCCAGTTGACGAATATGTTGCTGGTTGTCCACCAAGACCAGAAGCAGTTCTTGATGCAATTATGAGAATTCAGGAAAAAGCAAATGACGAATCACTTATTAAAGATAGAATAAAAGATTATAAAGGATTCTTAGATGCTTAAATGTGATATATTAATTGATTCTAATGAAATTAAATCTACAATATTAAAATTTAAAACTGAAGAAAACTATTCAATCCTTTTAGATATTACAATAATTGATTATTTAAAATATCCAGATGTAACTCCAAGTAGATTTGCTGTTGTATATATATTAAGAGATACAACTTTTAAAAAACAAATTAGCATTAAATCTTATATAGATGATAATACCTTAACGGTTGATTCATTAAGTGATATTTATAAATCAGCTAATTGGGCTGAAAGAGAAGCATATGACCAATATGGTATTAATTTTAATGGTCATCCAAATTTAAAACGACTTTTAAATCATCATCAATTTATTGGACATCCTTTAAGAAAAGATTATGAGATTACAAAAGGTCAAATTTGTACAGAAACTGAAAACTTAATGGATGAAATGAATCCTTTATTAAAACAAAAAGGTTATTCAGCAGAAGAAGTTAACGATTTAATGATGTTAAATGTTGGACCTTCACATCCTGCCTCACATGGTACTATTAGAAATTTCGTTGCAATGGAAGGCGAAACTATATCAGCTTGTGTTACTGAAATTGGTTACTTACATAGAGGTTTTGAAAAATCATGTGAGAACCATACTTATTCACAAATAATTCCATATACAGATAGATTAAACTACTGTTCTGCAATTTTAAATAACATTGGCTATTCAAAAGCAGTTGAAGAGATGCTAAATATTGATATTACACAAAGAGCAAAATCAATTAGAGTAATTATTGGAGAATTAAGTAGAATTATTGACCACCTTGTTTGTAATGCTGCAAATATGGTTGATTTAGGTGGACTTACAAACTTTTGGTATTTATTTGCACCACGAGATACTGCTTATGATTTATTATCAAAATTAACAGGTGCTAGACTTACTAATACTTATACTAGAATTGGTGGTTTAGAATTTGATTTATATGATGGATTTGCAGATGATTTAGAAAATGTGTTAAAAGAAGTAGAAAAAGCATGCTCTGATGCCTTAAGTTTAATTGCTCATAATAGAATTTTCCATGATAGAACACAAGATGTTGGTGTTATTAAATCTGATTTTGCTATTAATGCAGGGATTTCAGGGGTAAACTTAAGATCAACTGGTGTTGCACATGACTTAAGAAAAGATAAGCCATATTATGGTTATGAGAATTATGACTTTGATATTGTTGTTGGTTCTCACGGTGATGTTTATGATCGAATGATGTGTAGATTTGAAGAAATGGTTCAAAGTACAAAAATCATTAGACAAGCAATGAAAGAATTACCAGATGGTCCTATAAATGTAGATGCTCCAGGAATTTTATTACCATCTAAAAAAGATGTTTATGGAAATATTGAAGGTTTAATGAATCAATTTAAACTTACATTTGAAGGTATAAAAGTTCCAAAAGGTGAGTATTATTCATCAACAGAAGCTGGAAATGGAGAACTTGGATTCTTTATTGTAAGTGATGGAGATGGTAAACCTTATAAAGTAAAATGTAGACCACCTTGTTTTTATTCATTAGGTGCGTATTCTAATATAGTTGAAGGTGGAATGCTTGCAGATGCTGTTGTTACAATGGCTAGTATGAACTTTATTGCTGGGGAGTTTGATAGATAATGAAAACAT
>NYWO01000153.1 GCA_002685075.1 Arcobacter sp. | reverse complement strand
TTACTGCTTTATTTTTATTTCATATTCGAAGTGCTTTAATTATAATCATAACTTTACCCTTAACAGTTTTATTTACTTTTCTTTGTATGAAACTCTTTGGAATGGGCTCAAATATTATGAGTCTAGGTGGAATTGCAATTGCTATTGGAGCAATGGTAGATGCCACAATTGTAATGGTTGAAAATGCTCATAAATATCTTCAAGGAAAAGAAAATATTTCAAATGAAGAGAGAACTGCAATTATAATAAAATCAGCAAAGCAAGTAGGGCGACCTATCTTTTTTGCTCTTATTTTAGTTGTAGTTTCTTTTTTACCAATCTTTGCTTTAACTGGCCAAGAAGGAAGATTATTTACTCCTCTAGCTTTTACTAAATCTTTTGCAATGATATCAGGAGCAATACTTTCTATTACCATTGTACCTATTTTAATGGTCTTCTTTATAAAAGGTAAGATAATGAGTGAAAATAAAAACTGGTTAAATAAGTTTTTCATTTTCCTTTATTCACCTCTTTTAAAATTATCTTTAAAATTAAGATATTTAGTTGTCGTAGCATTTATAGCAACTATAATATTAGCATATCCAGTTTACAAAAAACAGAACTGGGAATTTATGCCAATGATGAATGAAACAGTGTTTATGTATATGCCTGTAACACCATATGGTTTAGGTATTGATTTAGCAAAAGAGCTAACATTCAAAACTGATAAAATTATAAAATCTTTTCCAGAAGTACAAACTGTATTTGGAAAAGCAGGGCGAGCAGATACAGCAACCGATCCAGCTCCTTTAGCAATGATTGAAACAATAATTACTTTCAAACCAGAAGACCAATGGCGTGAAGGTATGACATATAAAAAACTAATGGAAGAAATGGATAGTAAACTTCAAATTGCAGGACTTATTAATTCATGGACATATCCGATTAGAGGTCGAATTGATATGCTTCTAACTGGTATTAGAACACCTCTCGGAATAAAACTATATGGAAATAACCACCAAAAATTAGAAGAGACAGCAGGATTAATAGAGCAAAAACTTAAAAAGTTTGATAAAACACTCTCTGTTTCAACGGATAAGATTAACTCAGGATATTATTTAAATATAAACATAGATGAAGAAATGATATCAAGATATGGAATTAATAAAAATGATATTTTATCAACAGTATCACTTGGAGTTGCAGGAGCAAAAGTATCAACTTTTTTAGATGGACTAGAGCGATATCCTATGACTTTACGATTTGAAACAACTCAGCGAGAAGATATAACTAGTTTACGTAATTTACAAGTTAAAACAAAACTAGGTTTCCAGCCTCTTGAAATGTTTGCCCAACTTAAATATGAAGAAGGTCCTTCAATTATCAAGTCTGAAAAAGCTTTAAATGTAAATTTTATATATATTACTCCTAAAAATGAAATTTCAGCAAAGCAGTATAAAGATGAAGCAAAAGCATTATTAAAAGATATAAAGCTTCCTAGTGGCTTTTATTATGAGTGGGCAGGGCAAAGTGAGTACTTAGAGTCTGCAATGGCACGACTAGCTTATATTATTCCTTTGACTTTTGTTCTTATTTTTATACTTATATACTTTGCACTAAGAAATATCACATATACAATGATAATCTTTTTTACTCTACCTTTTGCATTAACTGGTGGAATATTTTACTTAGATTATTTAGATTTTAACATTTCAATTGCTGTTATTGTAGGCTTCCTTGCATTACTTGGAGTTGCGGCTGAGACTTCTATTGTTATGATTGTTTATTTACATGAAGCAATGAAAGAATTAAAAGATAAATGTATAGATATTAAAAAAGAGGATATCTATCATGCGATATATAAAGGGGCAGTCTTAAGATTAAGACCTAAACTTATGACACTATTTGCCATTTTAGGTGGACTTATACCTATTATGTATATTAATGGAGTAGGGAGTGAAGTAATGCAACGAATTGCAGCTCCAATGATTGGAGGAATGGTGTCTTCAGCATTTTTAACTTTGATTGTAATACCTTCAATATTTTATATATTAGCTATACGAAAAGGTGGAAAAATGGAAGATTGTGACTTAAGTCATTAGATTTAATAATCTACACACTTACTACACAATAATAATATAGAATACCACTGAACATTTGATACAAATGAAGTTAAGAAAATAAAACGTCGCTTTCTTTATTTGAAAGTAAATAACTTAAATGGTAAAATAAATATCAATATAAATAAGAAGGAAAATAAAATGAATACTAAAATGAAATTAGCTGGAATTATGTTAGGAGCTGCTTTAACAACTACATCTGCATTTGCAGGAAATGGTTCATGTGGTGCTGGTAAATGTGGTGGCGATATGAAGAAAACTGAAAAAATGGACAAAAAAGGTTCATGTGGTGCTGGTAAATGTGGTGGCGATATGAAAAAAGAAATGAAAAAAGGTTCATGTGGTGCTGGTAAATGTGGCGGCGATATGAAGAAAAAAGCTGAGAAAAAAGCTGGTTCATGTGGTGCTGGTAAGTGTGGTAGCAAATAGTCTTTAACTATTTGAAAAGATAAACAATGATAAATTTAAATGGATGTGGATTAGGGCTTAGAAGTGATTTTTTACTTGATATAAAGAAAAGTAAATTTCAACCAGATTGGTGGGAAGTAACTCCTGAAAACTGGATGCATATGCCTAAGATTTTTGAAAAATCTTTTGAAGAGGCAGTATTTTCAAGACCAACAGTTGCACATGGTTTATCTTTATCAATTGGATCTGCAGACAAACTTAATAAAAAGTTTGTCAAACAGATCAAAACCTTCCTAGATAGATACAATATCGAATTTTATTCTGAACATCTTTCTTTCTCCTCTTTAGATAATAGACAATCTTATGAATTATTACCTGTACCAATGACTAAAAAAATGGTAAATATTATAAGTGATAGAGTAAAAGAAGTTGAGGATATAATTCAAAGAAATTTAATACTTGAAAATGCTACATATTATTTAGTTCCTTATTCAGAAATGAGAGAAGTTGATTTTATAAATGAAGTAATGGAAAAATCAGGTGCTCAAATGCTTTTAGATGTAAATAATGTCTTTGTAAACTCTGTAAATCACTCTTTTAAAGGTAGAAAATTTATTGATGAGATTGATAAAAGTAAAGTAGCTTATATGCATATGGCTGGACATTATTTTGATGAAGAAGCTGGCCTAAAAATTGATTCACATGGAATGCCTATATGCTCAGGTGTTTGGAAACTTTTAGATTATACTTTAAAACAAATAGATGCTCCTGTTATGATTGAAAGAGATAATAATGTTCCTCCTTTGGAAGACTTAGCAATTGAGTATAAAAAGATGGAAAGTATTTGCAAGGCAGTTAGAAATGGCAAGTAGTATAGAAAGAGATGTACAAAATAGATTCTTTGATATTATAAGTGATCAAAAAAACAATCCAAACAACTCTGCTTACAATGTTTATCAAAAACTTGTTTTTAATAGATATGAAGAGATTATTAAATCTACTTTTATAGAGTTTTGTAAGCATATTAGTGAAGCAGAACTTGAAAAAAGTATTTATGAATTTTTGAAAAATCCTCCAAGCACTCCTTTTGTATGGCAAATAGCAAAGGATTATAAAAAATTTGTAAAGAAACAAAAGCTTTTTCATAATCATAAGTATTTATATGAACTTTTATATTTTGACTGGATTGAAGTTGAAATATATATGAAAGAGTATAAAAAAATCAAAAAACCTAATTTTTCTTGGGATGATTCTTATCTTTTATCCCCTTGGAGTAGAATCAAAAAATGTAACTTTGATATTATAAATAAAGATTATGAGTCAAAAAGAGAAAACTTTTTAATAATATATTATGATTATAAAAGTGATGATGTTTTATTTAGAGAAATAAATCAGTTTATATATACACTAATTAAAAGAACAAATAAAAAACAAAGTATATTGGAAACATTAGAAATTTTATGTATTGAAAATGAGATAGATATAAATGAAGCAAAAGAGATTTTAGAAGAACCTTTAAAAGAGTTAGTTCTTTCAAAGGCGATTTATAAAGTTTAAATAGTTTTATTACAAACTTCTTTAAGTATTCTATTTGTATAGAAGTATGCAAATATAGCAGCTGAGTAAATCATAAATAAAATCCCAAACCATAAATAAATATAATCTAACTCAAAATATTTTACTATAAGCCATGAAATAATTAGTTTTGCGAAAATCTGTCTATATAAACTAATAAATAAAATCATCTTAGGTTTTTTTATACCTTGTAGTGTTGATACACAAATAAATAAAACAATATAAGCATAGAAAATCCAAATTTCAACAAGTAAATAATCAACTCCAAAGTTTACAACTGTTTCATTTGAATCAAATTGCATAATAAAAAATCTACCAAGAACAGTTAATGCAATTATTCCAATAGTAGATATTATAAATCCATATTTAAGTGAAACTTTTAATGTTTCAATAACCCTATCATATTTTTTTGCACCATAGTTATTTGATACTAGAGTTAAAACAGCAGTATTAAGTCCAAGAGCGGGAAGAAGCATAAGTTGTTCAACTCTATAGCCAATACCATATCCTGCAACTGCTTGCATACCATAATGAGATACAAAGTATGTAAGGATTAGCGAGCCAAATGCCATAGTTAACATACTTAAACTAATAGGCAAACCTTGGGCTAAGAATTGTTTATATACTCGTAAGTTTGGAAGAAAGTATTCAAGTTTTTCAAAATGTATAACTTTTGTTTGTAATACTTTGTATAGCATGAAGAACATATTAATTACTTGTATTAATACTGTAGCAATTGCGATACCTTTTATTCCCATTGCAGGTATAAATAAAAACCCATAAATAAACAAAGGGTTTAATACAAGGTTTGCAAAGAATCCAAATATCAGAGTATTTCTATATGTTTTTGTATCACCTTGAGCAACAAGTACAGAATTTAGTGAAAAATTAAACATAAAAAATACTGTACCAAATAAAATTGGGTTTATATACTCAATTGAAGTATCTAAATATTGTTCACTAGCTCCTAGTAAAATAAATAAAGAAGGTGCAAGAAAATATCCGATGATACTTAAAAAAATACCAAGTAGAGGTATAAAAAATAAACCTTTATGTGCATAAATAGAAGCTAGTTTATATTTTTTCTTTCCAAATGCATTTCCTAACAGTGCAGTAATTGCAGACGAAAAACCGTATCCTAATCCAATGATTACAAAGAATATCATAAAAGAAAGTGATAGTGCTGCAATTGCTTCTGTTGAAATTAATCCTGCATAAAATGTATCTACTACATTATACATAGTATTAAAAAACATTCCTACACTTGCTGGAATTGCAAGTTGTTTTATTAAAGTTGGTATCTCTTGTGTTGTTAAATGTGCTGATTTTCTCAAAATTGAATCCGTATTTATATTAGTTTATTTAAAAATTGATTATAGTGTAAAAAAGAAGATTTAGATGTTTATGTTAAAAATTTATTTAAAAGATAAGAAAAGAAGAATTTAATCTTCTATTCTTATCATTGCAGGTTTTGAAGTAACAAAACTTGTTGCTTCAATCTTTGCTAATGCTTTATTTATATCACTTTCAATACAAGTATGAGTTGAAAGTAAAAGGTGTGCACAAGTTTTATTAAGTGGTTTTTGAATCATTTTTTCAATTGAAATATCATATTCACTTAAAATAGTTGCAACTTTTGCTAATACTCCAGCTTTATCTTCGACTCTAAGTCTTAGATAATATTTTGTTTTTATATCATCTTTACTCATTAGTTTTAAATCTTCTCCATAAGAAGTTTCAAAACCAAGCATAGGTGAACCTTTGCCGCGTCTTGCAATATCAACAATATTTGCAACAACAGCAGATGCAGTAGCGTCTCCTCCTGCACCAGGCCCATAATACATTGTCTCACCAACTTTATCTCCTATTACAGAAACACCGTTCATAACACCATCAACTTTTGCAATCATCTCACTATTAGGAATTAAAACTGGGTGAACTCTTAATTCAATCTCTTTATCAATTTTTTTAGCAATTGTAAGAAGTTTAATAGAATAATCAAACTCATTTGCGAAATCGATATCTTCAGGAGAAATATCTTGAATACCTTCAATTAAAATATCTTCAGGTTTTGCATCAATACCATATGCAATTGATCCTAAAATTAGTAATTTATGTGCAGCATCAAAACCACCAACATCAAAAGTTGGATCAGCTTCTGCATATCCTAGTTCTTGTGATTCTTGTAAAATAGTGTCATAATCAACACCTTCATCAATCATTTTTGTAAGCATATAGTTACAAGTACCGTTCATGATACCTTTAATTGATTCGATATTATTTGCAGTTAAACCATCTCTTAGTGCATTAACAATTGGAATACCACCGGCAATTGCAGCTTCATATTCAAAAGCTGTATCTCCAGCTATTTCTTGAAGTTCATATCTGTGATATGCAAGTAAGGCTTTATTTGCAGTAACAACAGCTTTTCCTTTTTTTAAAGCTCTTTTAACAACTTCATAAGGCTTCTCGATTCCACCCATAAGTTCAACAACAATATCAATTGAATCATCATTTAAAACTTCATCAATATTATCTGTTAATTTAATAGATACATCTCTATCTTTGCTTAAGTTTGAAACTACTCCAAGAACAGGTTCAATCTCAATACCAGCACGTGCGGTAATAATATTTTTATTATCTCTTAAAATATTTGCAACACTTGCTCCTACTGTTCCTACTCCAATAATTCCTACTTTTAACATCTACTTTCCTATTTTTATTTATCTAAAGATTTTAAATATTTTTTTATATTTTTTGCTGCTTGTCTAATTCTTTTTTCATTTTCAATTAGTGCAATTCTTACATAACCTTCACCATAGTGACCAAATCCAATACCAGGACTTACTGCAACTTGGGCATGAGTTAATAACTGTTTTGAGAATTCCATACTTCCTAGATGTTGAGCACAATCTGGAATTTTTGCCCAAATAAACATTGAAGCATTTGGCTTATCCATTTCCCATCCTGCATCTTTAAATGCATCTAACATTACATCACGTCTGTATCTATATTTTTCAATATGCTCTTCAACACAATCTTGAGGACCATCTAATGCAACAGTTGCTGCTACTTGAATTGGTGTAAACATTCCATAGTCAAGCCATGACTTGATTCTTTTTAAAGCACCAACAAGTTTTTCATTTCCAACAATAAATCCAACTCTCCACCCTGCCATATTATATGACTTAGATAAAGTAAATGACTCAACTGCAACATCAAGTGCACCCTTAGCTCCAAAAATTGAAGGAGTTTTATATCCATCAAAAGTAATATCAGCATAAGCAATATCAGAGATTATATAGAATCTTTCTTTTTTTGCCATATCAACTAGTCTTTGGTAAAACTCAGGAGTTACCGTAGCACAAGTTGGATTATGCGGAAAGTTAACTAATACATATTTTACTTTTGGAATTGATTCATCTAAAGTTTTTTGTAATCTTTCAAAAAATAAGTCTTCATCAACTCTAAAATCAGCTCCAAAAGAAAGCTCAAACTTATGAATTGCTGCTCCACTTAACATAAATGCATATGAGTGAATTGGATATGTTGGATCTGGAACTACTGCTACATCACCTACATTTACAATTGCTTGAACTAAGTGAACATAACCCTCTTTAGAACCCATTGTTGCACAAGCATGTTTATCAGGATCAAGATAATCAACACCATATTTTCTTTTATACCAATTACAAATAGCTAGTCTTAGTTTATAAATACCAGCACTTGCAGAATAACCATGGTTTTTTGCTTTATCAGCTGTTTCTTTTAATTTATCAATTACATGTTGTGGTGCAGGACCATCAGGATTTCCCATTGAAAAATCTATAATATCTTCACCAGCACGTCTTGCTTCCATTTTTATATTATTAACTTCTGCAAACACGTAGTTTGGAAGTCGCTTCATTCTTTCAAAC
>NYWO01000152.1 GCA_002685075.1 Arcobacter sp. | reverse complement strand
TTTCTTGGAGTGTTATGCGGTTGGTATGTTCTTTTCATGATTGTTATTCCTCTGTATTCACTAATTAAGTTGGGGATTATAGTTAAACAAAGCTTAAATATTCTTTAGTTTTATACTTTTACTTATTTAATTTATAATTTCAATTAGTTTAAATTAAGTTTGAGTATATTATAAAATATATATACTCAAAACTTAATATTTAATTTAAGAGTTATGATAAGTTTACAATTACCTCATCATTTATTACATCAAATTCTACTTTAGAGCCTTCTTGTATTCTATCCTCTAAAATTAAATCAGCTAGTTTATCTTCTACAATTTCATATATTGCACGTTTTAATGGTCTTGCTCCATAAACTGGATCAAAGCCTGCTTTTGCAACATAAGCTTTAGCATTTGCACTTAATGAAATATGTATGTCTTTTTGTTCTAATTTAACTTTTATTGTATTAAACATAATATCAACAATATTAGTAATTGCTTCAAGTCCTAATTGCTCAAAGATTACTATATCATCAAGTCTATTTAAAAACTCCGGTTTAAAATATGCTTTTAAATCATCTAATACTTCTTTTCTTCTTTGTTCTTTATCAGATATATCAATAATCTTAGCACTTCCAATATTTGATGTTAAGATAATAATAGTATTTTTAAAATCTATTGTAACACCTTTGTTATCTGTTAATCTTCCATCATCTAATACTTGTAATAGAATATTAAATACATCAGGATGAGCTTTTTCAATTTCATCAAATAATATTACTGAATATGGTTTTCTTCTTACAGCTTCTGTTAATTGTCCGCCTTCATCATATCCTACATATCCAGGAGCAGCTCCAATTAATCTACTAACTGCATGTTTTTCCATATATTCACTCATATCAAATCTAATTAGTGACTTTGGATCATCAAATAAAAACTTTGCAAGTGTTTTAGCAGCTTCTGTTTTACCAACACCAGTTGGTCCTAAGAACATAAAAGAACCAATTGGACGAGAATCATCACTTAATCCTGCTTTATTTCTTTTAATAGCTCTTGAAATTGCTTTTAATGCTTCATCTTGCCCTACTACATCTTCTTTTAATACTGATTCAACTTGTAAAACTTTTTGTTTTTCTGAATCCATCATTTTATTTACTGGAATTCCTGTCCATCTTGAAACAATGCTAGCAATTGCATCTTCATCAACAGAATTACGTAGAAGTGTTCCTTCTTTTTGCATTCTATTCCATTTTTCTTCATTTTCTTTTATTTTAGATTCTAAAGCTGGTATTTCACCATATTCAATAGATGCTGCTTCTTCAAACTTAGATTCTCTTTTTGCACGTTCTGCTTTTGTTTTAAGTTCATCAATTTTTGCTTTTAATTCACTTGTAGCATTAAAAGTCTCTTTTTCATTCTCAAATCTAGCTTCTAAGTTTTGTTTTTCTTCTGTTAAATTAGCAAGTTCTTTTTCTATTTCTTCTAATCTGTCATCATTCTTTTTACTTTTTTCCATTTTTAAAGCTTCTTTTTCTACATTAATAGTTTGAATTTCTCTTTTTAATGTTGAAAGAACAGTTGGTTCTGATTCAATTTGCATTTTAAGTTCAGCTGCTGCTTCATCTATTAAATCAATTGCTTTATCTGGTAAAAATCTATCCGTTATATATCTATTTGATAATTTTGCCGCACTTATTAATGCTGAATCATTTATAGTTACATTATGATGTGTTTCTAGTTTCTCTTTTATACCTCTTAAAATTGATAAAGCTTCATTTACTGTTGGTTCATCTACATTAACAGGTTGGAATCTTCGCTGCATAGCTGTATCTTTTTCAAAATACTTTCTATACTCTTTTAATGTAGTTGCACCAATTGTATGTAACTCACCACGTGCTAGAGATGGTTTTAAAATATTTGCTGCATCCATAGAACCTTCAGATGCACCTGCACCAATAATCGTATGAATTTCATCAATAAAAAGTATAATATTTCCAGCTTTCTTTACTTCATCTATTACAGATTTTAATCTATCTTCAAACTCACCTCTATATTTTGCACCTGCTATTAGCGAACTCATATCAAGTGTTATTACTTTTTTGTTAAGTAAACTTGTCGGAACATCTTTATTTACAATTCTTTGCGCAAGTCCTTCTGCAATTGCTGTTTTACCAGTTCCTGGTTCTCCTAATAATATTGGATTGTTTTTTGTTTTTCTTATTAGAATTTGCATCATTCTATTAATTTGTTCATCACGTCCTATTACAGGATCAAGTTCTCCATCAATAGCCATTTTATTTAAGTCAATTCCATATTTTCCTAAAGCTTCTAAGTTATCATCACTACTTGCAGAATCAATTGTACTACCTGCTCTCATTGCTTCAAGTTCTTTACTAGCTTCTCTTAAATCGATATATTTACCTAATACCTCTTTTAATTCTTTTGAATCAAAATTAGAAATTAACCAAGTATCAATAGCTATAAACTTGTCACCTTGTTTAATTGCTAAGCCTTCAGCTTTTTCCAAACTTTGAACTACATTTCTAGATAGTTTTATATTTTCTTTTGTTACTGATGAAACTGATGATAGTTTCCCTGCGTATGATTTAGCTTCTAATTCAATAGCTGCTTTATCTACATTCATTTTATTTAATAGTTGATTTAATACAGAATTAGTATTAGTTAATAATGCCCAAAGTAAATGTATTACTTCAACTTCTTGATTTTTATTATGTAAAGCTAAGGCAACAGACGAATCTATTGTTTCACTTAATTGGTTTGTTAGTTTTTCAAATAATTTATTCATATTAGCACTCCTTTAGTTTAACTGCTAATAAAATTATAGCACCTTGAGTGTATCTTTGTCAAGTGTTTTTTATATAAATTCAAATGTTATAATAAAAAAAACATAAAAGGAATATGATGTTATGCGGAATAGATGAAGCTGGACGCGGTCCAATAGCAGGTCCATTAGTAGTTGCAGGAGTTGTTATAAAAAAAGAAATTAAAGGTTTAAATGACTCAAAAGTTTTAAGTGAAAAAAAAAAGAGAAGCCTTATTTCCACTTATTATTGAAAATTCTTCTTATCATATTGTATTTACAGATGCTAAAACTATAGATGAAAAAGGCCTAAGTACTTGTTTAAAAAACTCTATTAAAGAAATTATGTTTAAACTTAAAAATGATGCAAATGAATTTTTAATGGATGGAAATACATCTTTTGGTATTCAAACACTACAACATAAAATAAAAGCAGATGCAACTGTTCAAGAAGTAAGTGCTGCTTCTATACTTGCAAAAGTAAGTCGAGATAAATATATGTGCGAAATTTCAGAAAAACATCCCTTATATAATTTTAATAAACATAAAGGATATGGGACTAAAGCTCATGTTGAACTAATAAAAGAGCATGGAAGATGTAGTGAGCATAGATATACTTTTAGATTAAAAGCCTTAGGTGAAGATATCCAAGCTACTCAAAAAAGTTTATTTTAATAGATGCAATATTTAATATTAGTAACTTTTGTTTGGGCATTTTCCTTTAGCTTTATAGGTGAAGTTCTATCAGGACAAGTTGATAGTTATTTTGCAGTACTAATTCGTGTACTTTTAGCCTCACTAATCTTTTTGCCATTTACAAAATTTAGAGGTATTCAAAGAAAATTGAAACTTAAAATTATGCTTATTGGTACTGTGCAGATTGGTTTAATGTATATATTCCTATATAAGTCCTTTCTATATTTAAGTGTTCCAGAAGTTTTACTCTTTACTATATTTACTCCTATTTATGTAACACTACTTTATGATGGGTTAAAAGGTCAATTTAAGCCACTTTATCTAATTAGTACAGGATTAGCTGTATTTGGTGCTTATATAATCAGATATCATAATATAAGTGAAGGTTTTATTACAGGATTTTTACTTGTACAAGGAGCAAGTATTTGTTTTGCTCTAGGACAAAGCGCTTATAAAAAAGTTATGGAATCAAATAAAGAGATTAGACAAAGAGATATATTTGGATATTTTCATTTTGGAGCATTATTTGTAAGTATAGTATCTTTTCTATTATTTTCAAATTTAGAAAAAGTTTCACCTTCATTAACACAATGGGGTGTTTTAATTTGGTTAGGTGTTATTGCATCAGGATTGGGATATTTTTTATGGAACAAAGGAGCTTGTTTAGTAGATTCAGGTGTACTTGCAATTATGAATAATGCTTTAATTCCAGCAGGACTAGTTATAAATTTAATTATTTGGGAAAAATCGAGTAATTATATTTTACTATTTTTAGGAAGTTTAGTTATGGTTTTATCTTTATACTTGCACTACTATTTTATGAAACTATATGATAAAAATAAAGTTTCATAATTGTAATCATTTTGTAATCAAGTCTCCTTAAAATACTGAAAATATTTAAAGGAATCAATTATGAAAGATATACTTACAAAAAACCATCCTATGTCCCCAAATGGACAAGACTCTATTTCTAAAAATAGTTCAAATAATTTATCTCTAGAAGAAATAACAGAAACAAGAGTTTCAAGAAGAACTTTAATAAAAGGTGGATTAGCAGTTGTTGCGGGAAGTTTTTTAGGAATGAATTTAGCTGCTTGTAGTAGTCGTAATAAAACGCTATCACCCTCAGCAGCTAATGCTTTATTAGATTTTAATCCTGTTTCAAAAAATTTAAATGATATTGTAACCGTACCAGATGGATATTCAGTACAAGTTTTATATAGGTTAGGTGATCCAATTAATTCTTTTACTTCTGAATATTCAAATGATGGAAGTGATACAGACTTTAATTATAGAGCAGGAGATCATCATGATGGTATGGCTTATTTTGGTATGAATAAAGAAGGAACTTCTAAAGACTTAAAAAATTCTTCTAGAGGTTTACTATGTATGAATCATGAAAATATGACTCAAATTTTTATGCATACAGAAGATCAAAGAGCAGTTTATGACAAAAGTGCAAGACCATCTTCTGAAATTGATAAAGAAGTTTCAGCACATGGTGTTTCTGTTATTGAAATCCAAAAAAGAAATACAGAATTTTCAATAAACAAAAATTCTGTATTCAATAAAAGAATAACTGCACAAACGCAAATAAATATAAATGGACCAGTAAAAAACCACAAGTTAGTTAAAACTAAATATTCAACAACTGGAGATAAAACAAGAGGAACTTTAAATAACTGTGCAAATGGATTAACACCATGGGGAACATATCTTACATGTGAAGAGAATTGGGCTGGATATTTTAAAAGACCTGAAAGTAGCATTTTAACTGATATAAAAGCACAAGCTACTCAAAATAGATATATGGGTTCAAATGCTTCAGATGGCTCTTATGGTTGGGCAAATTCTACAACTAGAGATGATCTCTATGACAGATGGGATATTTCTCCAAAAGGTACAAATGAAACAGAGGATTATAGAAATGTGGCAAATACTTTTGGCTGGGTTGTAGAAATTGATCCTTTCAATCCTACATCAATTCCAAGAAAGAGAACAGCCTTTGGAAGAATGGGACACGAGGGTGCAATGCCAGGAATAGTAAAAAATGGAGAACCCTTAGTTTATTATATGGGTGATGATTCAAAAGGTGAATATATTTATAAATATGTATCTACTTTAAATTGGGATGAATCTGATTTAAATGGTGGATTAGATGTAGGAAATAAATATTTAGATGATGGAAAACTTTATGTTGCAAAATTTAATGATGATGGTTCAGGTGAATGGCTAGAGCTTTCGATGAATAATCCAGATGTTACTAATTATACGTCTTACAATTTTGATGACTTAGGAGATATTTTAGTAAATACAAGACATGCAGCAGATGCAGTTAATGCAACTTCTATGGATAGACCTGAATGGACAGGAGTACATCCAAACACTGGTGATATTTATATTACTTTAACAAATAATACAAATAGAGGGAAAACTAGTGGGGCTAGTTCTAAGCTTGATGCTTCAAATCCAAGATATTATACAGATGATAAAAATGGAAAAACTTCAAAAGGAAATGTAAATGGGCATCTAATTAGAATGCAAGAAGTTGCAAATAATTCAAGTGCAACTGCATTTAATTGGGATATTTATTTATTTGGTGCTCAAGCTGATGCCAATGGGAATATTAATATTTCTAAATTAACAGATGACAATGATTTTTCAAGTCCAGATGGATTATTCTTTAGCCAAGCATCAAAAGGTTTAATGTGGCTACAAACAGATGATGGTTACTACACTGATGTAACAAACTGTATGATGTTAGCAGCACTACCTGGAGAATATAATGATGGTAAAACTACAAAAATTACAAATAAATCAGTACCAAGTAATTCAAATGCAGATGAAGATATCACTACTTATGTAGGAACTGAAGCTTCTAATACAAATCTTAAAAGATTTTTAGTTGGACCAAAAGAGTGTGAAATTACTGGAATTACAGAAACTCCCGATGGTAAAGCAATATTTGTAAATATTCAACATCCAGGAGAGAAAACAAAAGATTTAAGTGATACAAATTCTTATGGTAGCCATTGGCCAGATGCGGGAGATTCACGACCTAGATCTGCTACTATTGTTATTACAAAAAATGATGGTGGAATTGTAGGTTCATAAAAAAGGAGAATTTATTCTCCTTTTTTTAAAAAGACTTATTTTACTTATTAATTCTTAATAAGATTTTCATCTATTGTCTCAATATCTTTAGCTAGAGTAATTTTAAAACATGCGCCTTTAGATTTTTCATCTAAATATTTAAATTTTACATTTTCAACTTCAATTTTACCAAGTAAGTGCTTTGTAATAATTTCATGACTCATATATAAACCAATTCCCGTTCCTTGTGACTTATGTTTCGTTGTAAAATATGGTTCAAATATTTTTAATAAATATTCATCTTTAATACCTAAAGCATTATCTTTAATAGAGATTATACAAGAATCATCTTTCTCATAAACATCTATAATTATACATTTATTAGTATTTTCTACAGAGCTTAATGCATCTACACTATTACTTATAATATTCAATATACATTGAAGAAGCTCATTTTCATAACTATTAATAACACAATCATCAATATTTAAAACTAATTCTATTCCTTCTTTATCAAATTGAGTTTTATAAAAATATGTTGCATTATCAATAACTTTTTTAATATTAACAGTTGTTTTATTTTTAGTTCTATTTAAAAAACCTCTAAAATCATCAATTGTTTGAGATAAATACATTCCACTTTTTATAATCTTATCCATTGAATAATCAATATCTTCATCTTTAAGGTCACCTAATTCTTTAGAAATCTTCAAGCCACTTGCAACTGTAGTAATAACAGACAGAGGTTGACGCCATTGGTGTGCAATGTTTTCTAACATTTCACCCATTGCTGCTTGTCTAGATTGTTGAATAAACAAATCTTTTTGTTTAAATACTTCTAATTCTAATACCTTTCTATCGTTTATATCTTGATGTATTCCTACTATTAAAAAAGGTTTTCCTTTCTCATCACGTGATACAATTCTTCCATTACTATATATCCATTTATAAGTACCATTTTTACAACGCATTCTAAATTCACATTCGTATTGATTTTTCTCATTTTTCTCATGTTTATCTAGTGCAGTTTTAATTATATGAAGGTCATCTTTATGAACAAAACTAAAAAAGTCTAAGTCCACCTCTATCTCTTCTTTTGTATAACCTAAAATTAAAGCCCAAATATCATTAATCTCATTTTTATTAGTATTAAAATTCCAACTCCATACTCCTAAATTCGCACTTGTCATTGTAAGCTTTAAAAACTTCTCTGCTTCTTTTCTTTTTTTTATTTCTATACTTAGTTTTTTATTTATTAAAAGGATCATAATTATAATCAATATTGAAACAGTAAGAATGCCTATCATTGGACTAAAATAATCTTTCTCAAATTTTATAGAAAGCCATTTATTTAAAATCTCTTGTTTCTCTTCTTTTGGAATTGATAATATTGCTTTATCAAATATAAATTTTAATAAAGGTTCATCATTTCTACTAGCAATACATAATTCCCATTTTTCATCAAACTTACCAACAATTTTTAATTTACCTACAAACTCTTTTTGTATCGCATATCCTAATGTATATAAGGTACCTATAAACCCAAAATATTCACCTTTTGCTAATTTTTCAAGTCCTTCTTCTATATTGTTTACATATATCAAATTTATCTCTGGATATTTTTCTTTAATTATTTCTGCATAAGCATAATCTTTTACAATACCTATGTTTTTATTATTTAAAGAAGCAATATCTTTAATAAATAATTCATCAATTTGTGTACTAATAACTAAAGGTATATCAAAATAAGGTTTTGTAAAATCTAAATAAGTTTTTCGTGAAGGGGTAGGCATTATTAAAGAAAAGACATCACATTTTCTTTGTTTTCCATATTCTAAAGACTGACTCCAAGTATCAGTTTTAACAAGTTTAATTTCTGTTTTAATATATTTTTCTAAAAGTTTAATATAATCAGCAGTCATTCCAATATGCTTGTCATCTTCAATTTTTTCATAAGGCATCCAAGAGGGATCAATACATAGATTTAATGATTTTTTATTTTCTAGGTATTTTTTTTCTATTTTAGTTAAATCAATTTGTTGTGAAAACAAAAAATTAAAAGTAAAAAAAATCAGTAAAAATAAAATCTTATTCATTAATCTCCAAGTATTATCTATTTAAAACTTATTCATATTTTATCTGTATACATAGAAAAAGTCTATATATTTTAACCAAAAAATTCAACTATTATTTAAAAAAATTTGATAAAATATAGAATTAAAAAAAAAAGGAAAATAAATGCAAATTAATGTATCACCTGAAGTAATATTATCTCAACTTGGTTATTCAAAAAGTGATTCTTCTTTACAACAAGCAGAAAAAATGATTTCATCTACTGATAATTTCGATAAGTTTTCAAAACACATTTTTTCACTTAACGATCATCTAAAAAAAATGAACGCATATGTAGGATTATCAAATAAAACAGATTATTTAAAAATCAAATGTGATGAAAATGATGCAGATGAAATATTAGAAGGATTTCATAATGAAGTTTCACACTGGGCAAATAAATACAATGTAAAACTTCAACAACTAGATAAAAAACCTATTTATTATATTTTAGGAACTATTTAAAATATTTTATTATAAATATGATAATAAGGCACCTTCGATTGTCTTATTGTCATATTAATCTTAATGATACTCTTTAACTATTACATTTACACATTTTAATTTTTATAAAACAATAGAATTACTTTTCAAAAGATAATGAGACAGAATTTACACAATGCCTTGTATTTTTTGATGTAAAACCTTCACCTTCAAACACATGACCTAAATGACCTCCACAGTTTGCACAAACAATTTCTACTCTACGTCCATCTGCATCTGGTACTCTTTTTACTGCATTATTTAAGTTATCATCAAAGCTTGGCCAACCACAGCCTGATGAAAATTTACTCTGTGATTTATACAAAGGAGTATTACATTTTTTACATGTAAAGGTTCCTTCTTCGTAAAAATCATTATATTTTCCAGAAAATGGCATTTCTGTACCTTTATTTTCGATTACTCTTTTTTCTTCATCTGTTAATTCATTAAATTTCATTTTTTACCTTTTTTAAGAAACTATAAGTTCTTTTTCAATTATGATTTCATTTTTATATAAAATTCTACCTAAAAATTTATCTCCTATTTTAAACTCTCCAACACCTTTAGGAGTTCCTGACATTAAGATATCACCATCTTCAAAACTTAAAAAAGTATTTGCTTCTTTAATAATCTCATATGGCTTATTTATCATCATTGAAACATTTCCATCTTGTTTTAATTCATCATTTATAAATAACTGTATTGAAAGTTCATTTATATCACCATCAAAAGATTTGAACTGAGTAAAAACAGCTGCATTATCAAATGACTTTGCTCTTTCCCATGGTAAACCTTTAGCTTTTAATTTTGATTGAACTTCTCTTAATGTTAAATCAAGACCAAAACCAACGGCTGTAATTTTATTATCATTAATTAAAAAAGAAATCTCAGCTTCATAATGACATGATTTATTTCCTTTTGGAAAAATTAAAAAATTTGAAATTGATGAGTTTGGTTTTATAAAAAAAACCATTTCATCAGGTGTTTCATTATTTAACTCAACTATATGTTCTGTATAGTTTCTACCTATACAAAAAACTTTTGATGGATATATTTCACTATTTTCTAATAATATTTTATTCATTTATTTTATTAACCTTTTTTCTTTCATAATTTTAAGTCTATTTTTTGAAAATTCACTTCCTGATTTTTCATATAATGCTTTTGCTTTTGCGTAATCTACATCTATTCCATTACCTTGTTCATAAAAAAATCCAAGCCATGACATTGCATATTTACTGCCTTTTAAAGCAGATTTTTTAAACCATTTATATGATTCGACATAATTCTGAGGAACACTATATCCTTTAGCATTAAAATAACCCATTTTATCTAAGCCATATGTATTCTCTTTTTTAGCAGTTTGAACATACCATTCTAATGCTGTTTTATAGTCTTTTTTTACAACCCAGCCCATTTCATAATAAAATCCAATTTCATTTTGTGCAATAATATCACCTTGTAAAGCTGCTTTTTTAAATAATTCAAAAGCTTTATTCTTATCTTTTTTTACACCATGGCCTAAATCATAAAGATAAGCTAATTTTCTTAATGCAATTTTATCATTTTTCAATGATGCTTTATCTAGCCATATTAATGCATTTTTATAATCTTTTATTTTAATATAATTACTTGCTAAAATATTTTGTGATTTGATATCACCTTTATTCGCTTTTTCTAAATGACATGCAAACTTATCTTTTTGATTTTCTATTACTTTACATTCAGTGATTTTATTAATATTTTGTAGTGAGTTATTATTAGTATTTAAATTTTGTTGGGAACAACCTGTAAAAATAAATAATGTAAGTAATATTGAGTTTAGTAGTTTCAAGTTTAACCCTTTTTTTAATTTTAGTTATTTTATCAAAATACTTATAATTAATAAGAGTTAAACTCTAAGTAATATTTATTTTTTAGAGAAATAATTATCTAAAGAAAACTTACCAGCTCCAAATGAAGCAAAGATTCCTAAAAATAATAAGAAATAAAGTGGTATTTCAAAACCATTATCACCTGAACTAAAACCATTTCCAATATGTACTGTTAAAATTGCTACAATCATTGTACCAATTAAAGGTAAACTAATAGCTCTTGTTAATAAACCAAGTGCTAGTAAAATTACACCTAAAGATTCAACTGACGCTGAGATATATACATTTAGTAAAGGAAAAGGTATTCCTAAGCTTTCAAACCATGCCGCAGTGTCTGAGATACTATTCCATTTGTTTAATGCTGGATCTAAAAAACCGTATGCAATTGTTAATCTTGCTAATAGCAAGAAAATACTTTGAAAGTTTTCAAGTATCTTTTCTGAAAAATTATTGATTTTATTAATCATAATATGTCCTTTTTGTGATTTATTATAAAAATTATATATTAATAATATTTAGTTATTGTGTAGTTAAAGATTTTTAATATTTTTCTAATAAATCATTGATAATAACAGAGGTTATTCCCCATATTATTTCATTCTCATACTTGTAAACCCATATTTTATGTCTTTTATTTCCCCAAGGCTTTTTATACATATCAGGTAAATCTAACTCTTCAACTGGAAATAAAATCTCTTTTTCACCTTTATCATTTATCCTATAAGGCTGGATTTCATGAGCTAGGGTATATTCTTCAGCTTGAGTATTTTTAAAAAATGATACTGGAATTAGAAGAGTTTTTTCCACTTCATTTTTATCAATTACCATTTTCTTTAAAACACTTTTTTTTATCTTTGCAACAAAAGGCTCAATAACAGCACCAATTGGTGCAACATAACTATCTAACTGTCCAATTATTTTTATATCTTTAGCTTTAATCCCTAGTTCTTCATATGTTTCACGTAAAGCTGTATCTTTGAAGTCCTTATCAATTCCTTCTTCAAAACCACCCCCAGGAAAACAAATATCTCCACCTTGTCTTATATGTGCAGCTCTTTTTTGGAAAAGCAAAAAATACTCGCCTTCAATTTTAATTAGAGGTATTAAAACAGCTGAATTAAAAAATCTTTCCCTTCCTAATACACCAGGTGTTTGAGGTAAGTTTTTTGATAATCTTTTTAAATTTTCTTTTTTCATTATTTTATCTTTATAGATTTAATTGCATTTATCATAGTTTTTATTACTTTTTTTAAATCTTTTTCTTCTATAGTATATGCAACAATTGAATAAATAAGTTTACCAAAAGGTCTTATCCAAACTCCATTTTTTACACAATAGTCTTGAATTTCTTGAGCATATGATTCCTCTTTTAATTCAATTACACCAATAGCTCCAATATTTCTTATATCTTTTACTATTTCTAAATCTTTTGCATAAATTAACTCTTCTTTAAATATCTTTTCTATATTCAAAACATTTTGTTTCCATTTACCATCTTCAAGTAAATTTAAACTTTCAATAGCGACACTACAGCTAAGTGGATTACCCATAAAAGTTGGGCCATGCATTAAAATACCAAGATTAGAATTTGATATTGTGTCTGAAACCTCTTTAGATGTAATCATAGCAGCCATTGTCATATAACCACCTGTTAAACCTTTTCCAACTGTCATAATATCAGGATTTATATCTGCCCATTGGCATGCAAACATTTTTCCAGTATGTCCAAAACCTGTTGCTATTTCATCTGCTATTAGTAAAATATCATATTTAGAACAAAGTTCTCTAGCTTTTTTTAAAAATAAGGGATTATAAATACGCATCCCTCCAGCACCTTGAACAATAGGTTCTAAAATAAATCCTGCAACTTCCTTTTCGTATTTGATAAATGTTTCTTCTAAAGCTTTTATTGAATCTGTACAATCACTTGTAAAACCTAAAGAAGGAGCTTTTGTAAAAATATGCTTTGGTAAATATGAACCATAAATACTATGCATTGAATTAGTAGGATCACAAACACTCATTGCAGCAAGTGTATCACCATGATAAGCATGTTCTAATGCAATAAATTTATACTTCTTTAAGCCCTTTGCTTCTTGATATTGAATTGCTGTTTTAAGTGCTACTTCGACAGATACAGAACCTGAATCACATAAGAATACACTATTTAATCCTGTAAGTTTTGCAAGTTTTGATGCTAAAATAGAAGCTTTTTCATGTGCAATTCCGCCAAACATAATATGAGGCATAACCTCAGCTTGTTTTTTTAATGCTTGAGTTAATTTTGGATGATTATATCCATGTATGCAACTCCACCATGAACTCATGCCATCAATTAATTCTTCACCATTTTCTAAAAAAATTGATGTTTTATCTGTACTTTTTACACTTAATAAATCATTCTTTGAAGGTAAAGAGTTGTATGGATGCCATACGTGTTGCTTATCTAATTCAATCCAATTCAATAATATTCCTATGTATTTATATATATAATTGTACCTAAAGTTCGTTTTACAAAACTTTTAATTTTAAGAATATAAAGTAATTATTGTTTCTAAACCTTTATACTCAATATCATCATAAATATATTTTTTATTTGTAGATTCAATTTTACCATTCATATGTTTTGTAATCATTTCTTCACACATATAAAGACCAATACCTGTTCCTTGAGCTTTATGTTTAGTAGTAAAGTATGGTTCATAAATCTTATTTAAAATATCATTCTTAACCCCACCCGCATTATCTTTTAATTTAATAACAATATCTTTATCATCAATTGAGATATCTATAAAAATAAGTTTTTCTTGATTTTCAACGTTAGAAAAAGCATCTCTTGAATTATTTAAAATACTCATTAAGACTTGTACTAATTCACTCTCATATGTTTCAATTTGAATACTTTCAATATTTTTAATTATTCTAATTTTTCTATTTTTTAATTTAGAATGTAACAAATCTAAAGTTTTATTACAGCATTCAGATAAAAAGAATTTACTCTTTTCTCTTGTTGGTTTAAAAAAATCTCTAAAATCATCAATTGTAGTTGATAAATTAGTAGCCGAAGTTATTATTGAATCTAAAGTATCTATTAAAAACTTATCTTCTAAAACACCTAGTTCTTTTTTTATTTTTAAACCACTTGAACCTGTTGTAATTAAAGATAGAGGTTGCCTCCATTGATGTGCAATATTTTCCATCATTTCACCAATTGCTGCCATTTTTGATTGCTGAGACATAATTCTATCTTTTTTCAAGTTTTCTTCAACCGCTTTATGAATTCTTTCTTCTAACTCTTCATTAATTATTTTTAATTCTTTTGTTTTTTCTTCTACCTTTAAACTTAATGATTTATTCATTTTTTTTAAAAGTTTCTGTCTATATAAAATAGCTAATAAAATAATTCCTATAAGTATTAAAATTTGTGATAATATTTTATAATCAAAATCTTTTTTATATTGAATAAATAACCATTTATTTGAGATGTTTTGTTTCATTTCATCGTCAATATTTATCACAAGTTTATTTAAAATTCTTAATAAATTTTTATCTTCTTTTTCTACTCCCATACGTACATCTATTATTTCATCAATTTTACCAGAAATTTTTAGTTCATCAATATACTCAGATTGTAATTTAAGCCAAACACTTGCATTTATTCCAATATAAGCAAAAACTTCTTTATTCTTAACTTTTAAAAGGCCCTCATTTAAATTTTCAACTTCAACGAAATCAATATTTCTATATCTTTTTTTTAATATGTTTAAAATCTCATGATCTTTAGAAACCGCAATCTTTTTATTTCTTATTTCTTTTACATCAGAGATAAAAGGAATAAAGTTTTGAGTAACAATTACATATTGTAATTCACTATATGCTTGTGTGAAATTTAAATGTTCCTCTCTTTTTTCACTATAGGCTAAAGAAGGAATAATATTACATTTCTTTGCTTCTAAATACTCTAAACTCTGAGATAAAGAATCTGTTTTAATAGGAAAAACTGCTAGACCTAGTTTTTCTTCAATTAAATTCATAAAATCTGAAATTGCTCCAATAAATTCTCCATTTTTAATATCACTGTATGGCATAAAATTATTAACAACACAAACTTTAATCTCTTTTTTATTTTCTAAATACTCTTTCTCTTTATCTGTAAACTTTAAATTTTCTATTTTTTTATCATAATAGATAAAATCATCTACATCAATTTTTTCATCTGTTAATCCCATAACATTATATAAATCATAGATTCTTTGCATTTTATCTTTTTTTATTTCACCTAATTTACTAGTTTTAAAATAAGATAATTTCTTTAGTTCTACTGCCTCATACAATAAAGCTTCTTTTGTTAATTTTAGACTATTATATTTTTTTATAATCAAATCACTTGCTTCTTCTATATTTGAAAATGCATATTCCCAACCTTGTAAAGAAGCTTTTTTAAATCTATCTACAGTATTAATATCACTATTAAGTAATTTTTCACTTGTAAATAAAAAATCACTATACATATCAAAACCAAACATTTTTGGATCAAATACATTGTATTCAATATTTTTTAATTGAAGTTCATAAGGCGATTTTGATATATATGCAGAAATAACATCAGTTTTTTTATTAATTAAATCATTAATATTATGTGTGTGTTTTATAAAATTTAAATCATCAGTTTTTATATTATTAGAGTTTATCATTGATTTTAAAGAAACTTCACTAGCATCATCAATAGTTGTCATAATAGTTTTACCTTTAAAATCAGCAATATTATTAATATTAGATTCTTTTGTAGTTAATAAAACTAAAGGTGTAGCTTGAAATAGCGCATAAAGAGCAATTATTTTTTGTTCTTTTTTTCTTTCTAAAAGAAGTGTTTCCCGTCCTACTGCAAAATCTAAATTGCCAAGACTTACTTCTTTTGGGATATTTATCCCAAATTCAAAAGGTTTAATTGTTACATCAAGACCTAGCTCTTTATAAAAGCCTTTTTCTTTTGCCATATAGTATCCAGCAAATTGAAACTGATCAAACCATGATAATTGAATTGTTACTGGTTTTAATTCTTTTGAAAATAAAGAAGTACATAAAAATATTAATAGTAAGAATAATGATTTGAAATATTTAGAAAACAAGGCAGTCCTTTTGAAAGAATAATTATATTTAATATAAGACTCTAGCATTTATTTGATTATATTAAATTAAATTAAAAAAGAAAATAAGAAAGAAAGAGATAACTTATAGAAATTCTATAAGTTATCTTTAGTATAAAAAAGTTTTAGTGTAGGAAGTGTCTTTTGTTTGAGAAGTATAGCGCCATACCAAACTCATTAGCAGCTTCTATAATTTCGTCATCTCTAATAGAACCACCTGGTTCAATTACACATTTAACCCCTGCTTCTTGAGCAGCGTCGATAGAGTCTCTGAATGGGAAAAATGCTTCAGATGCTAAAGCAGCACCAGTTACATCAATACCTAAGTCTTCTGCTTTTCGCAACGCAGCTTTAGCAGCGTCAACTCTAGAAGTCATACCCATACCAACAGCAACCATAGCTGAGTCTTTTACATATACAACACAATTTGATTTAGTTAATGAAGCTACTTTATATGCAATTTCCATATCTTTTTTCTCTTGCTCAGATGCCTCTCTAGTTGATTTTAACGAAGATGCAGCAACCTCATCAGCTTCAACTTTATCAGCGTCTTGGTATACAAATCCACCATCAACAATTTTGAAGTTAAAGTCATCATTTGCCATTTCTAACTTTTCTGTACCTTGTTTAAATAGTTTAATTCTTTTCTTCTTGTTTAACTCAACTTCTGCTTCAGGAGTAAAATCTGCAGCGAAGACAACTTCTAAGAAGATTTCATTCATTTTAACAGCTAAGTCTAAATCTACAGTACCATTTACAGCAACAACTCCACCAAAAGCAGAAATTGGGTCACATCTTAATGCTTGCTCATAAGATTCTAATAATGTATCTTTAATAGCAAAACCACAAGGGTTACCATGTTTTACAATACATACAGCATTATCATCACCAAAAGCAGATGCAATTTTAGCAGCACCAGAAATATCACCCATATTATTAAATGATGCTTCACCTTTTAATGTGATAAATTTATTTGATAAGTGATTATCAAATTCGTATAATGCACCTTTTTGATGTGGGTTTTCACCATATCTAGTATCAAATACTTTAACACCCGTGATAAATTGTTTAGCACCCATACCATTGTTGAATCTTTTGTTCATGTAGTTAGCAATCATTGAGTCATAAGCAGCAGTGTGCTCATAAGCTTTAATCATCATATCTCTTCTGAACTCAGGAGTATTAGTATCATTTTTTAAGTTGTTTAATACAACATCGTAATCAACAACATCAGTAACAATAATTACAGAGTCATGGTTTTTAGCAGCAGATCTAACCATAGCAGGTCCACCAATATCAATGTTTTCAATAATTTCTTCGAAATCATCAGTTTTTTCAATTGTAGCTTTGAATGGATAAAGGTTTACACATACTAAATCAATCCCTCGTACCCCTAGTTCTTTTGCTTCATCTAAGTGAGATTGTTTGTCTCTTCTATGTAAGATTCCACCATGGATATATGGGTTAAGAGTTTTTACTCTACCTTCAAAACACTCTGGAAATTTAGTAACTTCATTTGCTTCGATTACTGCAATTCCTGCGTCTTTTAATTTATTATATGTACCACCAGTTGAGATGATTTCATACCCAAGTGTTACTAATTCTTTAGCAAAATTTTCAACACCACTTTTATCACTTACTGATATTAATGCTCTCATTATATGTTTTCCTTGTATATTAAATAATTTAAATAAAAAAAGCCAGACTTACACTAAGCCTGGCTTTTAATCAATTGTATTTTTATAAATCTTGCTCAATAACTCTTTTAAATTTATTGAAGTAAACATCAGATGCAGCATCTAATTCTTTATAAATATCATTAATAGAAATT
>NYWO01000151.1 GCA_002685075.1 Arcobacter sp. | reverse complement strand
TTTATTTAGAGTTTATTGTATTTATTTTTTATTAATAAAGTGGTGCACTTTTACTTTGCACTACTGGTGTATTTTACCTTTGCACTTAACAGTTACTAATCTATGCAATCTCTCGTAATCTTTTTTTATTAACTTATAATCTGTTTTATCTTGAATGTATCTATCAACGTTCATTTCCAATACTGATTTTTTATAATAATTAATTCTTTTAGTTAATAATTCATAATTCATATCAGTTTTTTTATAACCCATTTTATAAAGTTCTGTATCATGATAGAAAATTTTATTGATTAACTTTTGATACTCTTTATCTTCTTTAATATTATTTACTTTAATTATTTTTTTATGTACTTCTATAATAGGCTTAATGATTACTTTTGAAACCTCTTTTAGTTCTTCTTTCTTTTCTATTTCATCTTCAATTTTTGTAGATATAAATAAAAATATAGGTATTACTACTAATATCATTGCGTATGGTGATTTTAATATGAGTTTTAATTTATTCATTTTTATCACCTCTATCTTCTATTGTTATAACTGTTTTATATAATTGAATATAAGCCTTACTTGATTTGTTTTTTTTAATTGTCAAATCTTTTAAATATTTATATGATTTAAGATTTAAATAAACTGTTGTTTTAGTATTTTGTAAATCTACATCTACTTTTTCTATATCTGTGTTATAACCACCTTTATAGCTTACGTTATCTAGTTTGTTTACTGTTAACGCTTCTTCATCTGTTAATGTACAAGATAATGTTTTAGATAACTTTATACACTCTGCATTTACTGTTGTTATTGCACCTAATATTAGTGCTGTTATGATTAATGATTTTCTCATGTGAATCCTTTTTTATTTATGCTAATGAATTAAGATATATACTTATTATAGGAGCTACAAAAATTATAAATAGTCCTATTAACTTCATATATATCACACTCTCGAAAGTTCTTCTTAATTTATTTAAGATTTCACCTTCTGCTCTTACGAATTTAGATAACAAATAAAAAATGATTGTTGGTAATGTTAATATAGTTTTGAATGTTGCTAGAAAAAATATTACAAATGTAAATATTGATATTGGACTTCCAAAACTTATATTATTGAACTCTGTTGTCATATCAATACTATTTACATAATCCCACTTGTCCATTAAAATATTCAATAGATAATTACCATCTTGAGTTAACACAAATTTTAAGAAGTCTTTATTTTGGTCTGATGCTATTAAGAATCCAATTATTCCCAAGAATATTAAGAAGTATGATAAAAATCCATGTGGTCTCATTACAATCCTTTTTAAGTTAACTTTAAGCTATTATAATGAATAAGTTAAGAAAAAAATTTATTTATACTTTTTTTACTGTATTTAAAGTACAAATCTAAAAGGTTTGCGAAAATATGGGTTTTTTTAATAATTGTTAGATAGTAAGATACTGTTTTTATTTGAGTATCTTGAAAGATTTTTCTAATTTTCTACAATTTAATGTTAGTGTTTTTTTCTATTCCCCAAATCGTCTCATTCAAGAATCTAGCTAGTTTTTTATCTTTGGTTTGTTTATATAAAAATACGATTGATTTTATATGATTTAAATTTTCTGAATCATTATCTGAAAACCATTTTATTAAACTATCTAGTTTTGAATATTTTATATGGTAGTGCTTGAACTCGACTGTGTTATCTTCTACATCATTTTTAATGTACCAATTTTTAATACTTATGTATATTGCTTTTATGTTGTACCATAATTCTTTAATTGTTCTCATAATTGCTCCTTATATGCCTTTTAATATATTATATACATAAAGAGTCGAATTACATTTTATTGATTGTATTTGGGTGTTTATTTACGTTTTGTAAGTATATAAAAGAGATTTTTTAAGTCTCTTCTATATTTTTTCGATAGTTATTATGATTTCTTCTAATTGAAACCAATTTTTATTAAGTGGTTTTATGAACTTGTAGACTTTTTCATCATTTAAAAATAAAAATAGATAATTAAATCTTAGTTCTTGAAATTGTTCATCTATTTTAAGTTCTAAGTTTTTTATTAAAAATTCTTCATCTAGTAAACTGTTCATATAATTTAGAATTTCTTTACTGTTATTGTTATTGTGACCTTTTAAAGTTTTGAACTCAAAAGGCTTTTTAATGAAGAAATTTTTTACTTTACTTGGAACGCTAAAAGTCTTACCTAATAACTTCCAAATTGACCATGTAATTGTTTCTATAACTGCTTTAAATATATTAGATTTAAATTGCCAAACTATTAAGGCTAATACAGTTAATTGAATCCACTTAGGTAATCCAAAGAAGTAATTAAAGTATTCGTTAATTATTTCCATGACATACACTCTAATCTTTCTATAATTTGATTATATTTTTTAATATATAAATCTCTTTCTTTTTCATCTTGTATAAAATCTATAATTCCATTAGTGTGTTCTAAAAAATGTTCATTATTTAATAGATATTTTGCAAACCTTTCTTTTTCATTTTTATCTTCAATTTTATCTATATAACATATTACAAAATTTATATGACAATGTTGAAAATCTATTGATTCATTAAGGTCTTGTATATATTCTTTTTGTAGTTCATTTTCTTCTTGGAACTCTTGATTTTCTTCTTCTAAACTTTTTATTTGTGACTCTTTATCTACTATCATGATTGATAATATTCCTACTATTAGTAATACTGTTAAAAATTCCATAATTTATTCCTTTATTCGCTTAGGAAAGCTTTTTTTAATGCTTTTTTTCTGTTATCATTTTTTTCAAAATAAACCGTTTCTGAATTATTCTCATAGTTATATTCATTAGACATTTCAATATCATTTGGGTTGTATATTTCTATGTAAACTTCTTCGTAATTTGACTTTAAATTTGACTCTAGTTTTAAAGTTAATTTTTTCATTTTTATAATCCTTTTATTTTTTGCTTTTCAGCTATATAAATAATTATAAATATTTTGTACCTTTTATACTTTTTATACTGTACAAATTTAAAAGGTTTACGAAAATATGGAGGTATTTAATTTAGGGTTTTTTAGGAGTTTTGACTAAGAGGGCATTTTTACCCTTTTTTCTTAGTCTAAGTTATATTTTTTTGCAATCTGCAAGTAATTTTTTAAAGTGTATATTTCTAATTGTCTTTCAGATACATACATTTCATCTTCTGAACCGTATTGCATATATTTATCTAACAATATTTCTTCATATTTATCATCTATAAGAACTTTGATTTCTTCTTCAATACGAACATAATTCTTTTTTAGATAACTGATTTTAATATCAATTTTTTCTTTATTAAGAGCAACTTCTTTTTTTATAATTTTCCCTTTTTCTTTAAGTACTCTTATTTCTATAAATATTTGAGGTACTTTCCAAATTGGAGCTGTATTATATTTTTCTGCTGATGCTTTGATTCTTTTATTATGATTTTCAATCTTTTCATTTAATTTAATTTTATCTTCTTGATAATCAAGGATTTTCATATCTACATTTAACATATATTCATCAACAACTCTATCTTTAGTTTTATTAACTTGATAGTTGTTATATATGTTTGCTAAAGAGTTAAAGAAACCTTTTTTTACTTGTTTACTCTCAAGATATTCATAAATCTTTTCTATTAATTCTTCTTCTAATTCTTTTGTCTCTTTTTGAAGAAAACTTAATTGTTCATTTATTGTTAATTCAATTTCATCTGAAATTTTTCTAAGTCTTCTATCTTCTAATTGTTGAGCTTGTTCAACTTCTTCTTCTCTATCAATAAAATTGTTACTTAGGTTTAAATCTGAATCTGATGTTAGTTCATCCCATTCTTCTTTCATTTGTTGTATTTTCTGTACTTTACTAGATAACATTATTGAAGAATCTTCACTTTTAACTTCATCTATTTCTATTTGAAAATTACTATATGTATATTCAATTTCATCAATACCATATTTACTGTAAAGATTTTTTAGGAAATGGTCTTTTAAATACTTGATTGATACTTCTACTTCAATCTTTTCATCTAATACTGAATAATCTTTCTCTATAAACATATCTTCAAAATCAAAACCATAACTATTAATTTGGTCTACTGTTTGTTGAATCCTATGTTTAGATACAAATGTTTCTACTAATTTATCTATACTTTTTGAATATTTTTCACTCATATGAATCCTTTTATATTTTTTTAATAAGGGGCTATTAACCCCTTTTGTTTGATTATAATCTTAAGTGGTTATTTATAGGACTAAATCTTCTGAATGTTGAATATTTTCCTTATTCCATTCTTTTTTAACTTCTTCTTCAACTTTAGCTAGGTCTTCTTCTGAAATAGTTTCTTTAGCTTTTACTTCAATATCATTAATTGTTTTTTCATCTACTTCAATATCTTTATTAGCTTCTTCTTCAATCTTTGATTTTTTTAAAAGTCTTTTCTTCATGGCTTCTTTTCTATCTTCATATTTTTTAACTTCTTCATCACTTATTGATTCTTTTTCTTTTTTAGAAGATTGTTTAATCGTTTTTGTAATAGGTTTTTTTTCAAGATTAAGTTTTTCTTCTTTAATTGGTTCTTTTTGAGTTTCCGATTTTGATTCTTCTTTTACATCTTCTGAATCTTCATCTTGTTCTTCATTATAGATAGCTTCTGCAATATCCCAATAATCTTTTTTCTCTACTTTTCTATCTTGGTAAGAACCTATTTTTTTCTTAAAGTCTTTATCTTCTTCTTTTTTTTCATCATCTTCTGCTTTTAATTCTGCAACAATGGCTGCTAACTCTTTAAGACGATTTGTTTCTTCTCTACCTTTGATTAATTTTTCAGGCTCTTCATAATTATTAATTTCATCAACATTAAAATCTTCATCTTTAATTAGCTGTACTGCAAAACCCTCTTTCATTATGTTATTTTGTAAATTATGATAAATAAATTGACCCGCAGAAAGTCTTTTTGAATCAATCATTTTTTCATTTTGAATTTCTTGGTCGATTACAATATAAGATGTAGTTTTATCAGCTTTTAGTAAGAATCTATTCATACATTGAGAACGTAAAACTGATGAAATCATATCTAATGTAGTTTTTTGCATAATAGCTACTTCAAACATATTTGCACTTCTTGATTGAGTAGCTATTGTGTCATTTATTTGTTCACATTTTTCGGCTACTGCTCTTCTATATTTTGATTGTGTTGAATCTTTAGCAATTAATTTAAACTTATGAATTTCATCAATAATTAGTATAGATTGACCAAAGTCTGTATTTTCTTTACCATTTATTGAATTCCATCTATTATTAGCTAACATCTTTAATTCAAACTCTTTTAACATAGCTAATGCTTCATCTAAACCGTTTGCTATCCTAACTTTTTTAATACCTTTAAGAAAATCCCAATCACTTGAATCTTCTTTCATGTTGATTATTCCAATTTCATCTAAAGTTCCATATGTTCTAGGATGAAACATTTGCTTTACTATATTACTTATTGAGTATGACTTACCCGAACCTGTACCACCTGCAACTAACATATGACCTTGAAAAAAGCCTGTTGTTTGAGGAAATGAAGCATATAAAGGTTTTCCATTTATATCTTGAGTACCAAATATACACATATCTTGTTCAATACTGTCTTCAAAGTTTGTTCTTTTACAATTAGATTGTATTTTAAAACCTTTTTTATTTGCACCATCTGCTACCATTTCATCCATTTCTTCAATAGTGTAACTTTCACCATTTTTTATTGCTGTAAGTTGTGGTGTTTCTGCTAAGAACTCTAATACTACTTTATCAATTTCATTTCTTGAGGCTTTTAGTTTTCCAACCTCAAAAAGTTGTTTGATATTATCTACATTTGAAATGAATCCGTTATAGTTCATACTCCCACCTTTTGATAAAGAGAATGTATAAATTTTCTTTTTATTATCAAACTTAGTTAAACTATATTGACTTAACCCCATCTGAAAAAGTTTACGTTGAGTATTTGCCTTAAACTTCATATTTCCAAACTTGAAGTTATATAGATAATATGAAAGTGCTATTCCTAAAGATAGATAGATTACTTGATGATATGTAAAACCATTTAATAGCATGAACTCTAACATGATTATTATGTTTTTAAATGTTACATCAATATCAGGAAATGGGTTAATACCACTTGCTATAAATGCAAAAATAAATGTATAAGGTAAGAATATTATTATCGTAGATATTATAAATAATGATAACTTCCACATATTCAGAGAAGATTTATTTAAATTCCCCTCTGTATCGAAATAGTCGTATTGAAATTTTTTTTCTGTACTCATCTTAATATCCTCTTCTAAAATATTTTCTATAAAGAAATATAATGATTAAGATAAAGATATTTGTAAGATGTAAATCCATGATAAATGAGTTTAATTTATTAAATCCTTTTACATCTGTATCATATTTTTTTACTTGTGAATATGTATATTTTCCATCTGTTGTTCTAAGTTCTTTATCTTCTTCATTTACAGATACAAAACTAGGACTATTTGAAGATTCTTTTTTAACTTCTTCTTCATCGTTTTTTAATATCTGTTTAATTTGAATTTGATTTTCTTCAAATTTAGACCACTCGTTATATGCTGTTAAAATTTTTGCATTTTCTTTATATTTTAAATTCACTATATTAAATTTTGGAACTACTTGAGTTAATGAAAATATTATATATATAGCTATTAATATAGTAAGAATTTTCTTGATTTTATCTACCATAATTTTGATTCCTTTCTTTTCTTTCTTTTGCTCTTTTAGACATTCCATCCGCTTCTCTTTTAAGTTTTGAGAAGAATCCTTTTATCTTTTCTTTAGTCGCTTGATATTTTTCTGATTCTTTTATAATTTGTACTTTTTCTTTTAAAGAATCTTTTTTATTTTGAAATACCATTTTTGCAACTGAAGCTTTTACACTCTTAGTTTTTTGTGCCTTTGGTGGTTCATAATAAAACACTAATAAGGCAAAGATAACTACTAATATTGTTATTAATTTATCAAACATTAATTACTCCTATAAATTCGATAATACAGTCGTTAGAGTTAACCCCGAAGACATTAAAAACACTAACACGATATTAAATAATCCAATTAATCCATTCATTTACAATCCTTTTAAATTAAGTTTTTCTTAAGTTAATATAATTATAAATATTTTGTACTTTTTATACTTTTTTTACTGTACAAATTTAGAATGTTTACGAAAATATGGGCTTTTTTTGAAAGCAACTTTTTACTTAAGAGGGTGATATTCCCTCTTTTCTTGTTTTTTATAATTTAAATTGATGATTCTTTGAAATTTAGAAGCCAATAGTAATAGAACCACTTGCTCCTACATTTTTATCACCATCTATTCCTGTTTTAACACTAATAGTTGTATTTTTATATTGCCAAGCAATGACAGTTCCAAGTGCATACTCACCATTGTAAGCCCCAACACCAACACCTATTATTTTGTCACTATAAGTAAAATCTAAAGGTATATTCATAGCGTTATTCATTGCAATACCTTGATTAATTAATTTTCGTGTAATAGCTCTTTCATTCATAAGTGTTTTTTCTAAATCTGCATTATTGTTCTTTTCTAATGCATCAAGTCTTTTATCTTGTTCCGAATCTTTAATATCTTTATTGTCTAATCTAGTTTTATTTGACTGAGATAAATTATTGTTAGTTGTGATTCTTGAATCAAATGTATTTACTCTTAAATTAGTTGTTTGAATAGCAGTTTTATTATCAGCAATATTTACAACATTTTGATTTATTACTCCGTCTTGAGCAATATTTTTAGCTTTTATACTTGTAATATCTGAACTATTTAAGTTTGCTTTATCTTGTGCAGTAATAGCTATATTTTTTGCATCTGTTGCTAAAGTAGTATTTTGATTAATGTCATTATTAACTTGTGTTAAGTCTACCGATGAACCATCTGATGATTCTAAATCTGAAACTCTTTCAAGTAAACCTTTATCAACTTGTGTTTTAGTTATCGTTCCTAAATCTAAATCGTGGTTATAGTTATAAGAACCGTAAATCTCTTCACTTAGTCCTTTTGATTGAACTGTTGCAATCTCCGAATCCGTAGTCGGTTCATACGAAACTTGATAATCGCCATAATAAGCTTTTGTTACATCTTCAAAAGTATCAGTTATTGAAGTATTAACAGATTTTTCCATAGATTGTATTATTGTTGAATTTTGGAAAGTATTATTACCTATTTGATTTATTACTGCTTGTTCTGATGGGTCAAATGCTAATAAATTTGTACTTAATAACATTGAAGTGATTAATGAAAGTTTTAATAAGTTCTTCATAATACACTCCCTTTAGTTCTTTGTTCTTTTCTTTTTTCAAATTCTTTTTTCATGTGAATTTCATTTATAAAAATTACGATTAGTGAATAAATTGAAGCAAGTAAAAAGATTCCCATAAAAGTGAATAGTAGTATTTGAATAAAGTCTAATTGGTTGAATAATGCGATTATAAAGTCTATAAATTTGAATATGTATATCATGTGAAATCCTTTTATTTAAATTTTATGTTAGTTGATTTAGTCAACTGCTTTTTAACAAACATAGGTAAAGGCATACCTTCTTTATTAAGTTTGTCTAATTGTTCTTTTTCATCAGAATATAGATAAAGTTGAACAGAAATTTTTTTTCTTGGATATTTTTTAGTAGTTTGATTCTTTTTCATGTGCATCCTTTTTGTTTTGAATTAATAAAAGGTTATTTGCTTCATGAAAATTTGAAATTGTTGGTAAGTCGTTTAAAGAGTCGTAGATGAAATCTTCTACAGAATTGAAAGATGTATAAGATAAGATATTTGTTAGTTGTTCTAGCTCCTCGCTTGTCAGTTTAATTTCTATTATTTTCATGCCTAATAACCTATAAGAGGGGTTAGCCTCTTATTTAATTATCTTTGGTTTAGTTTCTGTACTGTACGTAGCTGAACCATTTAAAGGTTTGAAAACTTTGATGTTCTCAATTAATACTTCTTTACCTTTTATTTCTTCTAATTGACCAATTTGAATATCTTTAATTTTGATAGATTTAAGGTCTAATCTAGTACCAAATTTAACTACTGATTGAACTAATGTATCTTTAGTTTCAACTTCAACTTTTACAGTTCTATTACCTCTTTTTTTATCAACTTTTTTTGTTGGTGTAATAAGATTTGAAACTTTAACTTTTGCATAAGAGTTTGAGATAAATGTATCTTCTGTAATACCTTTTACTTCTTCACCTAATACATCTGCACCAAATGCTATATTGTTATTTGATGTATATACATTTACATTTTTAAATAAGTAAGTTTTACCAACCATTTTATTCAATTCATCTTCTTCAAGATTTACATTAACTCTGATAGTATTTTTTTCTTGTTTACCTTTTTCATCAAATTTAACCATTTGAATTTGGAAGTTACTTCTATCTTCTTCAAAAGCCCATACATTTTCATCATCGTTAAATCTTGACCCGTAAGAGTAACCCATCATTGTAATTGTTACATCTGTTGTTAAGAACGTATCACCTAAATCTTGTTTTACTAATACATCATCACCAATTCTTACTTCGTTACCTTTTAGTTTTTGTTGTTCATTTTCTTTATTTTCTATTTTATTTTCATTCATATTGAATCCTTTTTTTAATTATTTAAAAGTTGTGTTTCAAACTTTTGTTAATTTATTTATAAAGGATTTTTTAAATAAGTTTTTTATTTTTTTCTGTACATTTTTTGATTTTTTTACTGTATAAGTGTTTTCAAGAGATATTATGGGTATTTTTTTAATAAAAAGAATTTTGAAATTTTAAAGGTGTTTTTATGATTTTTACTGTTTTTGAGGTTTTTACTTTATTTGCAGTATAAAAAGTACAAATTTTTTGCAATTTTGGATAGAAGAGTGTTCTATCCTATAAGTAGACCTTGAGAGGTTTCATTTAAATTACTATCATGACTAAATTCTCTAGCCATCTTTTCATAATCTATACAGTTAAGAATGAAGCTATCTAAATCAGAATAATTTTCTTCTACATATTCAATTGCATATTCTTTTAAATCATAATTACCATATATGTAATAATTTTCTAAGTCTTGGTCTAGTATCTTATTAATATCTAAACTATGAGCTTCATGAATTGCTAACAATAAATTTATATCTTCTACTTCTGTTAATGCTTCTGCAATTTCATTTAGTTTAGTTAATGATTGATATTCATATAGCCCAAATGTAAAAAAGACATTATTATCATCTTCTACATCTGCTATTAGATAATCAAATTCATAACTTAGGCTTTCTGATGTTGGTAATGTTAATTCAAAATCAGGTCTATTAATATTACTTAAATCTCTAACCCAAACTGTTACTTCATCAAATCTATTATTCATAATTGTCCTTTAGTATTTTAAGCGATTATAAAAGTATTTTTGATTTAGTCTTGTTAGTTATTGTTTTTTGTATTTTAAGTGCTTTAAGTGGTGTTATATAAGATACATTAAATAATAATATTAAAATACACTACTTAATGAGACTTTTATAATGAATTAAAATCTAAGGTATATAAAACATCATTATTTTCATCTTCAATATGAAATTTTTTATTTACATAATCAAATCTAAGGTAACATTTAGAATTTACTTTATTGTCAATTTCAGGGAGTGTTCTTAAAAGATATATCCATTTAGATGTGGCATTTATAGGAGACTTTCCTAAATTTACTCCACCACTTAAAGGAAGATATGACACTTCATTGTTTTTATTATCAATAAATGTTAATGCTATATTTAAACCAACTTTCCAACATTGAAATACTTCTTCTTCTGTAGGTTTTGGTTCTATATCTACAATATCTTTGATTTTAAAGTTCTCTATTTCTTGTGACCAATTATTATGCATGATTTTTATAAAATCTATAGAAGAAAAATTGCCATGTTCTTTTAAGTCTAAAAAATAAACCTTATTATCTATAATTTTAATAAATAATAGTAACCCTGTTCTTCCTGAAAAACTACTTTCTCTAATCGCCCCAAGATGTAAATGATATATACCCCAATTATTTAATAGCAAATCATTCTCATCTTCTTTTATTGAAGCCTTACTAAGTCTTTTATTTAATGTATCTATGTTTCCATTTTCAAAATCTTTTTTTATTTCATTTACAATATTATTTGTAGTAGATTTTAATTCTTTTGAAATAAGAACTTTATATTTTTGGCTAGAAAATTGTTTATTTAATTTATTACAATATAAATGAAATAATTCTTCAAGATTTTTATTATTGTAGTTTTCTTTATTAAAAAAATTTAAAAAATCTTGATGTAGTTTTGATTCATAATCTATAAGTTTTAATTGCACAATAATCCTTCTTTTTTATAATGATTTTATCAGCTATAAAGTTTTATTTTTGTTAAATAGTAGAATTTATTCTTATTACTTAATGTATCTTACATGTTATGTGAGTTTATTTGATAGTAGAAGAGAGACTTAAGTCTCTTCTTTTAATTTATTAATTTTGATTAATTCGGAAACTTTAGGGTCTCTAATTATTTTTGATAAATTTTCATTTACAAATTTTATATCTTTTTGATGAATATAAATATAGAATTTTTTTCTATATCCAACTGATGAAAATCCAAACTTTTTATATTCTTTAATTAAAGATAATGGCATATTCAATAAGTCTGTTTTTGTTACTAAATTTAAATCTCTATAAAAGACTGTATCTTTTGCTCTTTTGCTACCTTTCAATTCATGATTTCCTATTTCTTCTAAGGCAGATACTGCTTTTCTTCTAATAGTAATTGTTTCATTTGCATTAATTAATTGAAAACATTCAGAGTCTTTTTTAAACCAATCTTTCATTCTATCTTCAAATTCATATGTAATTGATTCCCATCCTTCAAAATCTTTTTCTGAAGTTTTACAAAATACAAGTAAATTATTATCCTTTGTATTTTTGTATGAGATTGAGATATAACCTTTATTTTTTACAGCCTCTCTAAATTTAGAATCTGTATTATGCTTTTTTATGAAGAATGGAAGTATTTCTATTTTTTTAAATATATTAAAATTGCCTTTTAGTGTAAATAACATTTTGTATCCTTTTGTAGTTATTTGCTTATTTTTTAAGCTATGTATTTATTATATGTATAATTTTTTTTTCAAAGTGTTAAATTGAAATTCTTCCAAAAAATAAATCTTCTTGAAATCTACATAGTATATTTACTACATTTAATTTAATCGTGGCAGATTTTTTATTTTTAACTTTGATATTTTTGAAGTTGTTTTTTGCACTTTTCATAACTTTTTTAATATCTTGTTTTATATATTTAAAAATAAAATCTGTAATCATAAGTTGCTCTTCTGTTGTAGTAAAGTTTTTTGAAAAATCATTATCTAGTAAATTAAAAAGACCACCTAAATTATTAAGTTTATTAATAACCTTGTTAGCTATATATGTAGTATCAGGCTTTCTAATATCATCATATGATAGCTCAACATATTCTGAATCCATATCATTTATTTTTTCATTTTTATTTGGTTTATAAGCTATTGAATTTTCATCTTCAAAAATTTTTTCAGCACTATTGTAAAATTTGTTGTTTTTATTGTAAATATATTGATTTCTCATGAGTAATTAACCTTTCAAGTTTAAGTTTAAAAATTAGTTGTAGTTTTCTACACTAACACCTTTAGTTTTAATAGCATTAAGGGTTTAGAGTCGGTCTATAATCGACTAATTAATATACTTATTTTGTTTCTTCTAATAAAGATTCTGTAATCTCTATTACGTGTAAATTTGAAATTGGTAATTCTGTTAAGTAATCTTGTTGTTCTTGAGTTAAAGTTTCAAAATGTGTATTTTTAAGTTCTTTACTACATACATTAATATCTTTGATTCTATGATTGATTAGTTCGATGAATTCTTGTGTATTATCAAATTGTTGTAGTTCTTCGTTAAGTCTTTTTAATTCTAAAAGGTCGAAGATTAATTGGTTTAGTAATTTTTTTTGCATAGTAATAGCCCTTAGTAATTTATTTTGGTAAATAACTACATGGAACTTTTTACTTGACAAATTTAATTGCAAGGCAGAGGTTGTTTTTGTATTTGAGTTAACATTGAAATGTTACAGAAATAATTTTCTGATGGAAGAATGATTACATATTAAAACTTAAATTAAACTTAAATTTTTTATGTTTTTGAATGAATTTTAAAAATTATTGTATTTCATTGTGGTATTTTATCTGTTTTTAAGGAAGTATCTGATTTTTTATTTAGCTTTAAGTCTTTTTACAAAAACTAAGTGTATTATTTATTATTCATAAGATTAATTATTGGGGATAAACCTTGTTAAATAAAAAACTTAAAAAAGCATGGCGACACAAAGAATGGTTTGAATTTTCAGATAAAGTAAAACAGAGAGATAATTATAAGTGTTTAAAATGTGAACGTGGAGAGCATGAGGTTATTTTACAAGTACACCATGAACTTTATAGGGATGAAAAAGCACCTTGGGAATATGCTTTAAGTGATTGTGTTACTCTTTGTCGTGGTTGTCATGCTAGAGAACATAATTTGATAGAACCTGATAAAGGATGGCATTTATTAGCTATTGATGATTTAGGTGATTTAGATGGTATTTGTGAGAGAGTTAATTGTAATACACCTATCAGATATGAACATTTAACTTACCATCCAAATTGGGGTTATAAAGTTGTTGGTAGCACTTGTATTAATCATTTAACAGAAAAAGACCAAGCGTTAAGTAGTAAAATTCTTAATATTTATAAGGGTGTAACCAAATTTATTAATAAATCAGTATGGGAAGCAGAATATATATTTGGAAGAAGATGTATCGAAACTAAATATAAACATCATATTATCCGTATCTATGGAGAAGATAAAAAGTATAGTTATAAAATCGGTATAAAAGAAAAAGGTTATAGAGGTCGTGATTATACTAAAGAATATAAATTAAAAGATAGAGGACTTGAAGAAGTCCAAGAATTAGCTTTTATTGCTGTTAATGGGATAATTTGCGAAAATTATGAAGAAAGAAAAGTACTGAAAAATATTTATAAATGTCTTTTAAAAATCAAATGATTTATATTTCATAAGAGAAGTTTTAGGCTTCTCTATTGATTTTATGCGACTTCTAATTTCTTATAATGCTCATTAATTTGTTCTTTTAAATTTTCATCTTCTTTATATTGTAATAATTCTTTTTTAAAGAAAGTTTTATCTTCATTACTTGATATTGTTAATTCATCTAAAAGATTAAGTCCTTTTGTTATTTTATTTTTGTCAAGTATATAACTTTTAGCTACTTTTATGACTTCATCACTATATTTTTCCTCATCTGTTTTAATCATATCTATTAAGATAGAGTTTTCTAAATCAAATAATTTATTATTCTCTACAAAGTCATCATATGCAAGTCTTCTAATGGAACTATTGAATTCTAATATCTCTTGGAATTCAAATTTTAAAATTTCATTGGAAACTAATCCTTTAATTTTTTCATTTGATAATAACTCTTCAATAAAAGCATACTCTTTTTTATTATCTTCAGTAGACAATAAATGTCTTAAAATACTATTTAATTTATTTGATATTTTCTCTATATCTTCATCTTTATTATTTTTATCTAAGAAAACAATTTTTAATAAATCTAATAGTAGTTCATTATTATAATTAGTGTCGTTAAATATTTCATCATCAAATAACCTAACAAATGAAGTATTTTTAATTTTATTTAAACTTATCAGTTCTTGGTAAAATTTATTTCTAAGATTTGGATACTTAACAATTAGGTTTTTAATTTTATCAGATACTTGTGTATTATTTGAAGTAGAACTATAAATTTGAATATAGAAATTAAGAAAAGTATTTTGATATGATATATCTCTACGTATTTCATTATTGAAATTATAATTATCTCTATTACCACTATTACTAAAGGCAAATTGTATATTAGTATTTACTTTATTTATAAATGTTTCAATAATTGTAGAATCATGTTTTGAAGGTTTGATATTTGATATAGAACTACTCATATCCTCAAAGAAATTTGCAATTATTTCAGTTAAAGATTTTTTTACATCTTCTTGATTTTTTGCAAATGTTGGAAATGTTAAGTTGAATTTTTCAAATATAATTTCTATTTCTTTTAAAGAGACTAAGCTATTATCCATTATAAATTTAAGTTCATTATAATCATCATTCAAATAATCATTAATATCAACTTGATTGTTAATAGTAAAATCTAATTTATCAATTAGGTATGGGCAAACTAAATCAAATTTTAATTTCTTTAAAATATTAATATCAATTTCTTCTTGTTTTATGTAGTAATCATTTTTATTATTATGGTACAAGTAATAATTCTGAAACACTTTTGATAATGTTCTATCAATTTCAGAAGGTTCTAGTTTTTTTAAGAAATGAGAGAATCCATTAATTATAATTTCTTTTTGTGCATTTAATTTATCTATAAACTCATCAGTACTAACATCAGTTGTACTCCAAGCTACATTAAAACTTTTTTTAAAGAATAAAAATAAATATAAAAGTTTTTCTGTTTTATTGTGCATTGAAAACTTAAATAATAAATCATAGCTTTCTTCTTCTATATTTTTTATAATATCATCGAGATTTGTATCTATAATATTTTTAATTTTTACTAAGTTTGATTCACTTAGAGCTTGAATTTCATTAAGGTTTAATATATTTAAGAATCTACTCATTACACTTGTTTCATAAGTTTTTCGAGTTATCTCTTTATTTAATTCTTCAATTGTATATTCACAAATATTATTAAAAGTTATTTCTTTTTCTTCAATAGAAGTTTTAATTGAAGCGTAGTCTTCCTCTTCAAGATAATCAATAATCTCTTGAGGTAATAAAGAGTTGTTATCAATATTTAATACTATTCTTTCTATTGATAAAATGTTTGATTTTTCAATTATTGTTTTAGCTTTTTGAAAAAACTTTTTTTCTTCTTCCTGTAAATTAGAATCAGATTTCATTTCTTTTAGAATGTGAGGTTCTATAACAATCTTTTTATACAAATCAATCCATTCCTCTCTAATGATTAATAAGACTGAAATTAAACTCTCATTCTCTTTTATAAACTCTTCTGTCATCTTATTTTTTATTAAATTTAATTCCGTAGTAAGATTATTTAACATTTGAATTATTCTTCTTGGATTTGTTGCATATTCCTTTGAAATAATATCAATTGTGTTTGGATTTAATCCTAATTCATGTTTTTGATTAAGATGATTTGTAAATTGAAATAAATCTGTTGGTTGGAAATATTTTATTTTTAATGAAACGTTAAAAAATTTTCTTAAAAACTCATCTGCTTCTTTTGATTTATTTCCATTTTCAATACTTAAATGTCTTTTTAATGCACTATCATCAATAGGAATTAAAAATATTATTCCTTCTTTATTTGCTATGAAATTTTTAATATTTGTTAATAGTTGATATGCAGTTTCTCCTTCACATCTGTCAATATTATCTATAACGATTACAATTTTTTCTAAATTTTTAACATGGGTACTTTTACCATTAAAAAAATCTTTCATTTTATCTATCTTAGGATAATCTTTTATACATTTTGATAATAAATTATTTGTAAGGTTTTCAAACTGTTCAGGAGCGAAAAACTTATTATATTGAATTGTCTTTTTTTCTGTCTTGTAGGTATTATTTAAGAATATTGCAATTGAAGATATTACTAATGGAATGATAGTAATTAATCCTATGTCTTTTGTTGAGGTAGTTGCATCCTTAAATAAAAAAGTAAGTCCAATAAATATTACTATGGAAATTGCAGTAAATATTCCAATATTTGTATAAAGTGTTTTGTCATCAAATTTTTTCTTTTCAACTTCTTCAACTTTATCATAATAAAAATTATCAATTTCATTTTTCAAGTTAAAACCAAGTTTTTCGGATAACGTCCTAATAAACATTCTTCTAAATGAGTCACCTGAATACTTCCATGCATCATATACAATAAATTTTATATCATTAGGTTTTTCTTTTTCTAATTCTTCTTGTGCAGTCTTAACAATTGAAGATTTACCTGTACCCCATTCACCGAATAATCCAATTGTATATTTAGATTCAGATGATTCAATTACATCTTTTAATGTTTTTACATATTTCTTAGTCTGTAAAGAGTCTTCTAAATTTAAATTTATCTCTTCATCTGTAATAAACTTCATTACTAAGGAACTCCTAAATTAATGTTACATAATAATTAAATCTTATGTTTTTTGTGAAAAAATTATATCTAAATAATCATTTAAATATATTATTATTTTTTTGAAGTTAATCTTTCAATAGTTTCAGGTGAAAGTTTTAAATATCTTCTAAATTTAACTCTTTTTTTATTTCTAATAAATTCTCTATCAAAAATGTTTGATATTTCATCTTCCATATCTTGTAATTTTTGAATCTCTTTCTCACTTGGTTTCTTGTTAAATAAATCTTTATAATTATCTCTATGATGGATATGATTACGTTTATAATAATCGTGATTTATTGTGAATCCATGATAATTAACGTATTTATCTACGAATACATCTAAATCAATTTGTTCTTTTTCATATTGACCTTCTTGATAGATTAATTTATAATCTTTGTTTTGAGGATTATAAGAGTCTTTGTAATAAACTTTTGTAATGATTTTACCCTTTGAATAGTCAAGATATGGGTTTTCTTCATATGTACAGAAGTTCATTTTATTATTAATATCTTCTATTAATAATTCTTTTGCTTTTGATTCTATAAGTGAATTTAAATCATCTTTATATTGATGTTTTAACATCTTTTTATAGTCGTTTAAATCGTAGCTTACATACTCACCATTAACAATTTTTTTAGCATCATATTTATTAGAATAAATCTCTAATAATTTTGAATTAGCTTTATTAATAGCTTCTTCTTGAAACTCTTTAAATTGTTCTTCTATATAGGTGTTGTTTACCTTAAAATAAGGCTTTATAGTAATATCTTTTATTGCATAATTTAACTTTTTAGTATTAATATCACATACTTGTTTTACTTCGATAATGTTCTTATCACCAAATTTATTTTCTCTTTCATAAGTGTATGTATGATTCTTTTTATCCTTAAAAAAAATTTTTAAATCTTTCTTGAATTGAGTATCTTTTAATTCACTTAGTCTTAATATATGATATTTAGTATATTCTTCACTTTCATTTTCTCTTTCTTCGAATTTAAAGATACCTTTTTTGTATAAAAGTTCGAAAAAAACGTACATAGGAATATCTTTTTCATTTCTTTTCATAGCAGATAAAATATTAGGTCTATTATCTCTTAAATATGAGTACATAATATCTATCTTTTTTTGATTTAATCCCTTAGTTTTGAAGTTTGAAGTAGTAAAGAATTTAGTATGTTTTCCAAAGTATTGTTTATAGATTTCAAATGTATTTTCTTCATCTTTTGAAGCTTCAATATCAACAACACCATCTTCATCACGTTCAAGGTCGATTTCTTTCATAAGATATTTAATAATATAAGTACTAGCTTTAGCACTAGTTACTATTTCTAAATCTTGATATTTTTGATTAAGTCCAAACTCTTTTACAGTAGCTTTTCTAGCTCTTTTAAGCTCTTGTTCAAACTTAGGAGTAATCCATAAAAGCGAATGTTGGTGAGGTGTTAAAGACTTGTGAGGTTCTATCATTTTGATAAAATCAAAGTTGTAATACTCTTTTTTATTTTTGATAATATCTCTACTGTAATTGATAGAATATATAAGTTTTCTTCTCTTTTTTTGATTCTTAATGATTAAATTTTTATTTGCTTTTCTATCTTTTTTAAGTTCGATAAGTTCTTCTTTTAACTTCGATAACTTCGTTATTCTAAGAGATAAATGTTTTTTTGATTTCTTGATTTTATATTCAATTTTTCTTTTGAAATTTTTATAGAAATATCTGTGTATTTCATTTAAAGTTTCTAAGCCTTTAATGATTCCCTCTTCGAAATTATCGAACTCATAGTTAGGATTTAATACTAGTTGTTCTGATTCGTATTTTCTAAAAGATTTATTTAAATGCTCTTTTTGCTTGAATTTATGAAAGTTCGATGTCAACGTCCAAGTGAGAAAGAATTTTTTCTTATCTTGATTATGATGTTCAAGGTATCTTACTTTAGAAAATCTTTTATAATTCTTTGTTCTATTTTGATTTTTAATGAATTGACCTGATATAAGTTCATTTGACATTCTATATGAAATTTCATTGTTTTTATCAAGTGAATACGTTAAATCTCTTTGATAATCAATAACTGCATTTTCATTATCGTAGAAGTCTACAATAGGCTTTTTAGTCATTGTATTATACATTTGAGATATATTATTTAAGAAGTATTGTTTTTGTATAAATGATTTATGAATGAATGATTTTTTCATAACTGTTTTCATACCATCATAATCATCTATAAATCTTTGACTTTTATAATCTAAATCTTTGATTTTAGAATTTATAGAATTTATTATATTTATTGATTTAAAACTGTAGTTATCAAAGTTAAGTTCTTCTAGCATCAATTTCCTTTTAATTTTTTTGAGATATAGAAATATTATATTCGTAGATTCTATTTTTCATTTTTTAAATAGTGTAAATTTCTGAATTTCTTAGAAGTTGGATTTTGTAATAAGTACTGATTATTTGGGCTATGTAAAGGGTTTAATTTCTATTTAACGATAATATGGGCTTTTTTTGGGGTGGGGAACACATTGAATCAGTTAGTGAACCCCTACGGGACTGATTCAGGTATTTTTCGAGAAGATTAAATAACATCTTTCTTTTGACTATAATTCACCATTTTTATTAACATTGTCTATAAATACCCATATATTTTGCAAGTTCAATCGTGCAAAATCAGAGATTTTGCCCTCATCAAAATATATGTTTATTTATTCCAATTAAAAAAGTGTGTAATTATTTTCAAAGGATATTAATTAATCAAAAATAATGTGTCTGCATTGCTTTCTTTTTGGAGTGGGAGTGTCTTTTTTGGGAAGCTTTTTTTCTAATAGTCTTTAGGTGAGCTTTTCTATGTAAATTAATATTACGGTACAGACTAAGACATATTTATCTTTTTTTGAAAGAAAATATGCCCCTATGTTTTTTTTAATCTTGTGTATTAGGAAAATATCTTAAGTACAATTTATTTACATATAACTCTAATATTTCGTCTCCATCTTGGGTAAATAGTGTTATAACTCTTAGTAAGTGAGTAAATCCGTCTTTCTTCTCTTGACTAATAGCTTTTCTTAATTTAGTAATTTCTCTAGGTTTTAATTTAAACTTTTCATATGGTTTATATGTTTTTTGATATTTTTCAACTATAACTTTCATAGCTTCATATTTATGTTCTTCAATTTCAATCATAAGTAATCCTTTTTATTTTTATTATAATTATTTTTTTAAAATTTAATAGCTATATAATGATTTTTTTAATAATATAAATGAATAAGATTCAATATAAATAAAATCAAAAATAAAGACTACTTCTTGTAGAATGCCGAACAAGGAAATACCCACTATGAACCGAACTGAGTATTATAATTATATTGATGAGAAGTTAACTGTACTTGCTCAGAGAATTATTAATAATGGTAAGTTAAATATATTACATTTACATATGCATTCAGAAAATTTCTATCTTCATTTTTTTAATTTATTATATGGATATGAATTAGAAAATTTAAATCAATCTCTTCAAAATGTTGAAGCAATAGATTTGATTGACCATACTAATAGAATTGTTATACAAGTATCTTCAACGAATACTAAGCAAAAAATAGAATCAGCATTAGAAAAAGATATAATTAAACAATACCCAAATTATACATTTAAATTTATTTCAATAGCAAAAGATGCTACAAGTTTACGTACAAAAAGTTATAAGAACCCTCATTCAATATCTTTTACTCCTAGTAGTGATATTTATGATACTCTCTCTATTTTAAATGAAATTTCATCGCTTAATATTGATAAGCAAAAAGAAATATATCAGTTTATAAGAAAAGAATTAGGCAATGAAATTGATGTTGTAAAGCTAGATTCAAATTTAGCAACAATAATTAATATTCTAGCCAAAGAAGATTGGGATGAAAGTAATCAATATGATGAAGTAAATAGTTTTGAAATAGAAAGAAAAATAACTCATAATAATTTATCTTCTGCCAAAAGTTTAATTGATGAATATAGCTTATATTACGGGAAAGTTAATTCTAAATATACAGAATTTGATAATATGGGAAATAATAAAAGTAATTCTGTTTTAGCTGCAATTAAAAGAGAATATTTAAAATTAAAAAATAGCTCTACAGATGATGAAGTTTTCTTTGCTACTGCTAGTGCTATATTAAATAAAATTAGTGAAAGTGCGAACTATATACAAATACCAATAGATGAACTTGAACTTTGTATTGATATTTTAATAGTAGATGCATTCATTCGTTGTAAAATATTTGAGAATCCAATGGATTATAATTATGCTACTACCTGATAATATTCATCCTGAACTTAGTATTTATTATAATGGTTCTGTAGTTTTAAAAATACTGCAACATAATGATAATATAGAAATTATAGAATTATATTCTAAGGTAAAGGAGATACAAGAGATGTCCTTTTCTGTATTTGTTTTATCTCTTGATTGGTTATATCTAATAGATGTAGCAATATTACAAAATGAAAAGGTTAAATTATGTTCTTAAAATCTTTGATAATCTCAACACCTTCAAAAATAATCAGAGAAATCACTTTTCATAAAGGTATAAATCTTATAATAGATGAAAGTGAAGACGACCATATTACAGGAAATAGTGTTGGAAAAACAACAGTCTTAAAATTAATTGATTTTTGTTTAGGAGCAAAATCAAAAAATATTTATGAAGACCCTGAAGACAAAAAAAAGATATATAGCTTAGTAAAAGAATTTCTAGTTAATAATGAAGTGTTAATTACATTAACTCTAACTGAGAATCTTGATGATGAGAATGCTAATACCATTGTGATAAGTAGAAATTTTTTATCTTCTAAATCAAAAATAATTAGAGAAATTAATGGTGTTCATTATATTGAAGAAGATTTTGAACCAAAATTAACTGAGTTATTATTCCCTGAACATATATCTTCTAAACCGACACTTCGACAAATTATATCTCATAACATAAGATATAAAGATTTAAGTATTAACAATACATTAAAAACATTGGATAGATATACATCTGATGCTGAATATGAAACTTTACACTTATTTCTTTTAGGTTGTGAATTTACTAATGGGAATCAAAAACAAGCAATTCTTTTGAAAATAAAACAAGAAGATACTTTTAAAAAACGTTTGGAAAAAAATCAAACAAAATCTGCCTATGAAGTAGCATTATCTTTGATAGAAAATGAAATAACTGTTTTAGATAATAGAAAAAATTCTTTAAATATAAATGATAATTTTGTAAATGATTTAGAGAATTTAAATAAATTAAAATATGATATAAATTTATTAAGTACTACTATTAGTAAATTGCAAATTAGAAAGAATCTAATTGAAGAAACAAAGAATGATTTATTATCTAGTGTATCAACTATAGACTTACAACAATTAGAATTAATATATAGTCAGGCAAAAAGAAATATACCTACATTGCAAAAGTCTTTTGAAGATATGGTAAATTATCATAATCAAATGATAGAGGAAAAAACTAAATATATTACTAAAGAAATTCCAACTCTTCTTGAAAATATAAAGGATAATAATAATAGATTAAATATATTGCTTAAAGAAGAATCAGAACTTTCATCTTTAATTTCAAAAAGTGATTCATTTGAAGAACTAGAGAGTATCATTGCTGAACTTAATGGAAAGTATAAAGATAAAGGGGAATACGAAAGTATTATTGAGCAATTACAAGAAGTTGATGATAATCTTACTACATATAATGATGATTTACGTTTAATAGATGAGGAGCTTTTTTCAGAAGAATTTGAATCAATTGTGAAACAACAATTAGACAAATTTAATATCCATTTTACTCATATATCTAATTTATTGTATGGAGAACAATACGCTTTAAAATATGATATTATTACTAATAGAAAAGGTCAAAAATTATATAAATTTAGTGCTTTTAATACAAATTTCAGTTCAGGGAAGAAACAAGGGGAAATTTCTTGTTTTGATATTGCATATACTTTTTTTGCAGATGAAGAAAACATCCCTTGTATGCATTTTTTATTAAATGATAAAAAAGAACTAATGCATGATAATCAATTAGTGCAAATTGCTGAATTAGCAAATGAGAGTAACATTCAATTTGTCGCATCAATACTTAAGGATAAGCTTCCTGAAGAATTAAATAATGAAGATTATTTTGTTGTAAAATTATCTGAGAATGATAAATTATTTAAAATCGAAAATAACATTTTAGATATTTGAAATTTTATAGAAAAAGAAGAATTATAAGTGATATATAGTGTAGTAAAAGAAGATAAGATAATAGAGTAAAGTTCTTAGAACGTATGTAATACTTTATTATCATCTTCTTCATGTTTATTTACAATCTTTTTTAGATACTTTGAAAGAGTGTAGTTCTTTACCTCTTGAGTCTTTAAATACTGTTTTCATAGATAGACCATGTGGCATAAATGAACTAAATATTTGATTGTTACAAGTAAAAGATATTGCTTTTGATGTATTTTGTTTTAGTGTAGAAACTGAAATATCATTAACTATATTAGTTGATTTTAGTATGTTTGATTTCTTGTTATATTCCATACCCCCAAAAATTGTATTTTTATCTATTCTTTTGTTTTTTAATTGCTTATTTTGGTCTTTTGCTACAAATTCAAATAAACAATCCATGTGGCTTTGAATCTTTGATTTATCGTTAGGTACTGATAATAATTGTTGTTGACTCATAGTGTTTAAATAAGAGCATTCTTGAGCTAATAAAGAGCTTGTTACTAGTGCTAAAGTTAAAAGTGTTTTTTTCATTGTTTTTTTTTCCTTTTTTTTATGATATTAATTGACATGGCAATAAGATTAAACCTACTACGTTTACTGCTGTTACATCTATGGCAATAATGGCTATTTCTGTTAATAATTCAAACATTATTCATCCACTTTTATTTTTTGGATAGTGTTATATGTTGATAATAGAAATTGAGCTATGAAGAAGTAATACTTAAATGTCATTTTAATATCCTTGTTTTTTTTATGTTACATTTTAACATTAAGTAGCACACAAAAGACTTAAGTAGCACACAAAAGTATAATAAAGTATTAAATATTATTCAAAAGTACAGTATGTTATAATAGTTAGTTAAATATATTTTTATTGCAAGGTTAATTAATGAGTGAAGAAAAGAAAATTGGACGACCTAAAACGCTTACTGATGAAGAAAAAGCAGATAAAAGAGTCGTGACATATTTAAATCAAAATGAGCTAGATAAGATAAAAGAAATTGCTAAGTCTGATGAACGTACACAATCTTATATCTTACGTCAAGCTGTTCAAGAATTTATAAAAAATAAATAATTGAATTACAAAATATTAGCATTAGGTATCTTAATATATTATTAAATATACTTATGTATGCTACTTAATTACTGTAATATTATTTTTAAGGGGAGTATTTCATATTGAAAAAAATAGAAAATCAAATAAATAAACTTATTCATGAAATAGAAGAATGTGCAGACACATTTGAAAAGATTAAGATTGACTATGGTGTTAAATATATTAGAGATAATGATAGCGAAAATAATGATACAAATTTAAGTTTAACTTCTGTTATTGAAGCTCCACCTGAATACGAAGTTGACAAAGAAGTAGTGTGGTTAGATTATTATGATTCAAAAGATAAAACGTATCAAAAGTACTTAGATGGTGAAATAACAGAAGATGTTTATAAAGACCAAAAAAGTATTTTTAAAAAAGAACTAGCAATGAATTTAGGTGAAATTGAATTAAAATATTCGGATGCAGAAAAAAATAAAGACCAAAGATTCGAAGAAGATTATCTCGTAGATAAAAAAAGAGATTTTATACACTCTTATACAGATAAAACAACAGAGTTATTATTTGCTACATTTAAAGAACTAAAAGAACAAGCGAAATTTTTAATTAGCTTACTTGATAAACATAAGCAAATAGAACTCACAAAGAGAGTTGATGCAGTCGAAATTGAGAAAATTCAGGCTAAAAGATATATTACTGTTAAAGAATTTACAGAGATATTTAATAAAGGTGAGCAATGGCAAAGAGATAGACGAGATAACAGAATACATAATAAATTACCAACTTTTCCAAAAGATAGAAAAAAGGGTGATGAAATATTGTATGAACTTGAGGAAGTTATAATTTGGTTTGAAAATGAATAATAAGTTATACAAGATAGTGGTTTTATGTTGTATGAAAAATTGTATAAAATAATATTTTATTTTCTATAAATACCTTATTACAGTATGTTTATAAATTATAGTGTAGAATGTGATGATGTTCATCATATAAAAGAACAAGCTAGAGCAAATAAAGAAGGTTTTATTGAACATATAAATGCAAACCATAAATATAATCTTATTCCTTTATGTAAAAAGCATCATAAAATGGTTCATGATGGAAGAATAAATGTAAATGGATTTGTAGCAACTTCTAAAGGTTTAGAGTTACATTATACCGATGCAGGTGAAAAATAGTAAATTCATGCTTTATCTTGGTGTTGATTTAGCTTGGAGTGAAAATAATTACTCAGGTGTGACTTTATTAGATGATAATATAATAATTTATACAGGAGTTCTATCTAATTTAAATGAAGTGATAACTTTCATAAAAAAGTATCCAGATGCAATTGTAGGAGTTGATGCTCCTTTAATAGTAAATAATCAAACTGGAAATAGAAGTATTGAAATAGAATTCCTAAAAGATTACTCTTCAAAAAAACTTGGAGTTTATCCTGTCAATAGAAATCTGATGTTAAAATATA
>NYWO01000150.1 GCA_002685075.1 Arcobacter sp. | reverse complement strand
TTAGATAATATTGAGAATACTGAATTACAAAAAACTATCAAAGCTGAACTAAAAGTTTTAGCTTCTGATTTTGTGATTTATAATCAGTCTACTTACTAAATCTTTCTTAACAAACTAAAAGTTTAAGTGGTATAATATACCACTTAAATTAAACTTGAGGAAGTATCATGAATGATAAGCTATTACTTGAAAATGAAAACTATAAAAAAATTGAAAAAGTAATAAAATATATTGATGAAAACTTCAAAGAACAACCCTCAATAGATACAATCTCAGAGTATATAGGAATGAGTAAATTCCACTTAATCAGAGTCTTCAAAGAGTACGTAGGGGTTACTCCAATTCAATTCTTACAATCAGTTACTTTAAACTATGCAAAAGAGCATTTAAAAGAATCAAAAAGTATTCTTGATAGCTCACTTGATTTAGGATTATCTAGTTCTAGTAGATTACATGATTTATTTGTAAATATAATAGGTGTTACTCCAAAAGAGTATAAAGAATCTGGTAAAAATGTAGATATTACATATGGATATGGGGTTACTCCTTTTGGTGAGGCTTTGATTGCTTTTACAAAAAGAGGAGTTTCTTACTTAGGTTTTGTAGATAACAATAAAGAAGCTGTTTTTACAAGATTCAAAGAGATTTGGGAAAAAGCTACTTTAATTAAAGATGATAAAAAAGCTCAAGATTATCTTGATAAAATCTTTATTGATAAAGAAAAATTTGATTTATATGTAAAAGGTACAAACTTTCAAATAAATATATGGAAAGCACTTTTAAATATTCCAAATGGAACAATAACAACATATCAAGATATTGCAAATACAATAAATAAGCCAAAAGCAGTCCGTGCAGTAGCAAGTGCAATTGGTTCAAATCATATTGGCTACTTAGTACCATGCCATAGAGTTTTAGCAAAATCAGGTGCCATGAGTGGTTACCGTTGGGGAATTGAACGAAAGAAAATATTAATAGCATATGAAGCTATAAAAAACAAAGCTTAGAAATAAAATGTTAAGTGATACCTCTTCGATTAAAATAGCATCTGGACTAAAAACCTTTCCTATTGAATTATATAAGTATGAAGATAGCTTAGAAGTTTTAGACTTAACAGACAATAATCTATCTTCTTTGCCTGATGATTTTTATAGATTTAAAAAATTAAAAAGACTTTTCTTATCTAATAATCAATTTAATCATATTCCAAAGGTATTAGCGAAACTAACAAAACTATCGATGATAGGTATTCGTAATAATCAAATTAAAATCTTTGAAGAAAATTCTTTACCTTTAAGTACACGATGGTTAATACTTACGGATAACAAAATAGAAAAGCTCCCACAATCAATTGGAGATTTAACACTACTTCAAAAGTGTATGCTTTCAGGTAATCAATTAACTAGCTTACCTAGTACTATTAGTAAATGTGAAAATCTAGAGCTTTTACGAATTTCTGCAAATAAACTTGAGGTTTTCCCTAGTCAACTTTTACTATTACCAAAGCTATCATGGTTAGCATATGGTGGAAATCCTTTTTGTAAAAAGCATCTAGATTCAAATATAAAACTTCCTACTATTAAATGGCATGATTTAGAAATAAAAGAACTATTAGGACAAGGAGCTTCTGGAAATATTTATAAAGCAATATATCAAAAAAAAGAGTTTGCTATAAAAGTATTTAAAGGTGAAATGACTTCAGATGGTTTACCAAAAGAAGAAATGGATATTAATATCTCTATGGGTGTACATAAAAATCTTATAAATCCTATTGCTCATGTTTCAGAGCATCCAAAAGGTAGAGATATTCTTATGTTAGAACTTATTCCTAAATCTTATAAAAATTTAGGATTACCTCCTAGTTTAAAGAGTTGTTCAAGAGATATTTATCCACCAGAGTTTAAACTTTCTATTAAATCAAGTCTAAAAATACTACAAGGTATGGCTTCTGCTGCTTTTCATATGCACCAAAGAGGTATTATGCATGGTGATTTTTATGCACATAATATTTTATTTGATAAAGATGCTAATAGTATTTTATGTGATTTTGGTGCAGCTTCATATTATGAAGCAAAAGACTTTAATGTATCTAATAATTTAGAGCAATTAGAAGTTAGAGCTTTTGGATATTTAATTGAAGAGTTATTAGATATATCAAAGCAGGATAATAAACATAAGAGTATAATAGAACTACTTAATAAATTAAAAATATTATGCTTAGATGAAATAGTAATAAATAGACCTTTATTTAAAGATATATTAAAGCAATTAGGAAACAAATGTTAATAAATAATACTAATAACTTTCTTTATCAATATAAGATATTAATAATAATAGGATTATTACTTTTTGTAGGATTTTTTACAACATCATTCTTTTCTTATAAAATTGCAACAGATCTTGCAAAAAATGAATTGAAATATAAATCCCTTCCATTAAGTAGTGACAATGTATATTCAGAAATACAAAGAGATATACTAAAACCAAATCTAGTTTCTTCACTAATGGCACAAGACACTTTTATGATAAATTGGATGTTAAATGGTGAGCAAAATATTAATGAAATAACTACTTACCTTTCAACAATCAAAAATAAATACAATACATCAAGTAGCTTTTTAGTATCTGATAAAACAAGAAAATACTATTACCCAAAAGGTATTTTAAAAGAAATCTCTCCAAATGAAAAAAGAGATATTTGGTTTTATAGAGTTAAAAGTATTGTAGATGAATATGAAAGTAATATTGATATTGATTTAGCACAAAATGATTCTATTACAATTTTTACAAATTATAAAGTAAAAGATTTCAACGGAAACTTTTTAGGTGCAACTGGAGTTGGTTTAAAAACCTCACATGTGAGTGATTTGTTAAAAACATATAAAAAGAAATATAATCATGAAATCTATTTAATTAATAAAGATAATAAAATATTAATTAGTTCAAAAGATACACAAGAAGTACAAACAAAAAAAGGCTTTATAAATCAAGCAATAAACACTTTTAATAAAAAAGATTTAAAAACGCAAGAGTATTATAAAAATGATGAAAAATATGTTTTAAATATTAGATTTATAGATGAACTAAATTTATATCTATTTGTAGAAGCTAAAGAAGGGTATTTTATAAAAGAGCTTGAAGAAACTTTTTATATAAATATTCTAATTTTTTCTATTATCATACTAATTATTACTATTTTTATAATTCTTTATATAAAATACCAACAAGAGCTATTAAGAGATATTGCAAAAACAGATAAGTTAACTTCTTTGGATAATCGTCATAGTTTTGATTTAATATTTGAAGAGCTTTTTAATTCACAAAGAGAAGATGAAAAAGATTTAGTAATTTTAATATTTGATGTAGATAATTTCAAAAAAATAAATGATAAATTTGGTCATATTATTGGAGATAAAGTCTTAATTGAAATTGCATATATTTTTAAAAAAACATTTAGAAACTCTGATACTTTAGTACGATGGGGAGGAGATGAGTTTGTTGCATTATTACCAAATATTAAAAAAGAAAAAGCATATAATCTAACAAAAGAATTATGTAAAAATATTAGTAATAATAAAACTCTTTTTAATTTATTAAATCAAACAATTACTATAAGTGTAGGCTTACACTCAAAAAAAGATGAAGTTTCAAAAGAAGAATTATTTGATAAAGCAGATAAAAATTTATATAAAGCAAAACAAAAAGGTAAAAATATAATAGTTTGGTAAACATGCCACTAAATGAACACTAATAAAATATAAACTTCTTAAAACAAAGGAGTTTATATGTCTTATACTAAAAAAAGATATTTAGTTTATATCTTTATTACAATTCTCACAGTTACATTACCTTTTATTACAATTGATAATAATCATATTTTACTTTTATCATTTGATAAATTACAATTTCATTTTTTTGGATTTGTTTATAATGTAAATGAGCTTTATGTTATGCCATTTTTATTAATGTTCTTATTTATTGGTATTTTTGCCATGACTGCTATTTTTGGTAGGGTTTGGTGTGGATGGGCCTGTCCTCAAACAATCTTTAGAACGATTTATAGAGATTTAATTGAAAGTACTATTTTAGATATGCGAAGAATTAAAAATAAACAAAAAGATATTGATTATTCAAAAAAATCTAATTTATTAAAAAAATATATTTCTATTTTTCTTTGGCTTATAATTACAATAGTAATTTCTACAAATTTCATGTGGTATTTTGTTCCTCCTGAAGATTTTTTTCTTTATATGCAAACTCCTAGTGAACATATGTTTATGATAATATTTATATTATCAATTGCTATATTCTTGGTTTATGATATTGTTTTTATGAAAGAGAATTTTTGTGTTTATATTTGCCCATACTCTAGAATACAATCTGTTTTATATGATGATAATACAAAACAGATTGTTTATGATACTACAAGAGGTGGAGATGTTTATGTAAATAGAGAGAAATCTATCTTTAAAATGAAAGAATGGAGCTCAAATGAAGAGTGTACAACATGTGAAGCTTGTGTAAAAATATGTCCTACAAATATTGATATTAGAAAAGGCTTACAAGTTGAATGTATTAACTGTTTAGAGTGTTCAGATGCATGTAGTATTGTAATGGGGAAACTTGGTAAGAAATCTTTAATTAACTGGGAAAGTACAAATAGTGTTATAAATAAAAAAATATCAACACTTCTTACAAAAAGAAATATGACTTATTTTGTTTCGCTTATTTTATGTATTATTCTTGCTATTGTTTTTGCATCTAAGAAAGAACCTTTTTTACTTAACATTAACAAAACTACAAACCTTTATAAAATCAAAGAAGATCAAAAAGTTACAAATAATTATATTTTAACTTTTCATAACACACAAAATAAAGCATATACCTTTGATATTAAATTAGAAGATAGTGAAAACTTTAGAATTAAAAGATTTAAGCCTTTTAAACTAGAGCCAAATAAAAGAATAAAAAAGATATTTATTGTAGAGACTAAAAAGAGACTTTTTATTTCAAAGACAAAAGATACTCCATTGAAAATAAAAATAAACTCTTTTGCTCTTGAAAATAAAGAAATTATGCTATCAAAAGAATTATCTTTTGTTTACCCAAGAAGTGATTTAATCAAATGATTTTTCAAAAAAGAGGGTGAACGCTACTCCCTCTTTTTTATTTTCTAACTTAATTCTTCCTTCAAAACTATCTTCTACAATTAATTTAACTAAATAAAGTCCAATACCAGAACCACTCTCTTTAGTTGAAAAATATGGCTCAAATACTTTTTCTATATTCTTTTCTTTTATTCCACCTGCATTATCTTGAATTTTTATTATAACCTCAGCATCAGAGGAAGTTACTTCGATTTTTATATGAGGATTTTCTACACTTGTTAAAGCATCATTAGCATTTGAAAGAAGTGCAAGTATTACTTGTGATAATTCATTTTTAACACCATATATTTTAATATTTTCATTTGTATTAAATACAAATTCTAAAGTTATATTATGTTTTTTGAAATCTGCACTTAAAATAGTAAGACAGGAATCAATGGCTTCTTTTACAGAAAAGATTTCTTTTTGTTTTGAAGGTGCATAAAAATCTTTAAAATCATCAATTGTTTTAGATAGAAAATCTAACTGTATACTTGCTTGATTAATTTTCTTATCTAAATAGACCTCATCAAGTTTTTTATTTTCAAAACGTTTTTTTATATTGATTAATATATAAGAGAGATTATTTAAAGGTTGTCTAAATTGATGTGTAATATTTCCAATCATTTCACCTGATTTAGCCAATCTAGATTGTTGAAGAAGCATATCTTCATAAGAATTACTTTGTATTTGTAAGTTATTGTATTTATATCCAACTGATAAAGTAAAAAGAATAGCCTCTATAGCAAAAGCCAATAGAACTAAATCCATGTATCCTTTTTGAATATAGAGTGTCTTAAAGTCCATTACAAACAATACAAAGCATAATAATGACCAACCAACTACATAAATAACTGTAGGTTTAAATCCTTGTCTTAAATTAAATACAATAGATATAAATAAAATTGCATAAATAATAGTATAAGGTAAGTACTCAAATAGCATATAATGATAAAAAGCTGTTAAAACTACTATATTAAAAAGTATAGTGTTTATGATAAGTTCTTTATAGTTAGAAATTTTAGGAAAGAATTTTCCTTCATAAAAAGATACAGCAAATACAATCGAAAATAAACTTGCACCTAATATTGCTATTTGTTCTATAAAGTGACTTATATCAAACATCTTACTATATGAAATTATAAATAGTAAAGAAAAAGCTTGCATAATGAAGTAGCTTATATAAAAAATTTCTTTTGAATATATATATCTTACAAGCGTATACATTATAGTCATAATCAAGATACCAAAAGTAATCCCGTAAGCTAAAGTAGTGCTCAAGTCATAAATCAATTTTATATCCAGTACCTGAGAGATTTAATATAAGTTCTTTTGGAATCTTTGTCTTTATATTCTTTACTAAAGTTTTTAGAGCATCTTTACTCATAGAAGAATCAAGCCATACATAGTTTTCAATTTCAGTATATGTTACATATCTATTTTTGTTTTTTAATAGTAAAACTAAAAAATCTAATTCTTTAGTACGTAGTTTTATCATCCCACCATCATTAACTAAAGTATGATTAAACATATCAAAAGTATACTCACTATTTAAAGCTATTATATTACTAGTATCACTTTT
>NYWO01000149.1 GCA_002685075.1 Arcobacter sp. | reverse complement strand
TGTTACAGTATCTTTTTCACCACCACCAGCAGCTAAATTAACTAAAGTTCCTGGAATAGAACCTGCAACACCAATAGCAACAGAAGCTGTTCCCATCATAGCATGGTGTAATTGTTGCATAGATAAGGCTCTTACATGTAAGTCCATCTCACTTGCTTTTACTTCTTTACCAGAAGATGTAATAAAGTCTTGAGCAGGAGATACAAATGCAATTTTTGGAGTGTGTTGTTGAGTTAATGCATCACTTGCATCTTTCATAACACCCATTTTTAAAGCACCTGCAATTCTAATTTTCTCAAATTTCTCTAAGGCAGCTGTATCAGAGTTAATATCACCTTGAAGCTCAGTTCCTTTATATCCGATTTCATCAGCATTTACAAATACTGTTGGAATTCCTGCTGTAATCATAGTAGCTTTAAGTGTACCAATACCTTCAACTTCTAAGTCATCTACTAAGTTTCCAGTAGGGAATAACTCTTCACTTGGATCAACTGGCTCAACGAACTCTAGTACAATTTCTTCAGCAGGGAAAGCAACACCATCAATTTCATAGTCACCCATTTCTTTAACCATTCCATCTTCCATTGTTACATAACAAAGAATAGTTTTTTTGATATTTGCTTGCCAAATTCTTACACAACATACACCATTTTGTGGAACATTATCAACTAAACCCTCAGTAATAGCAAAAGGTCCAACTGCTGAACTTAAGTTACCACAGTTTCCACTCATATCAACAAAATCTTTGTCAATTGCAACTTGACAGAAATAGTAATCTACATCATGATTTGGAACATCAGATTTCCCAACTAAGATAGCTTTTGAAGTAGATGAAGAAGCTCCACCCATTCCATCCATTTGTTTTTTATAAATATCAGGAGAACCTACAATTCTTTGTAATAGTTTGTCTCTTTTTCTTCCATCTTCTTGAGCTTCTTTTGGAAGGTCTGCAATATTAAAGAAAGTACCTTTTGAAGTACCACCTCTCATATATGTTGCTTTTACTTTAAATTGTGGTTTGTAAGCCATAATAATATTCTCCTATTAGTTTTAAATAAAATATTTATTAAAAAAATCTTTGATTTCTTTAACAAATATTTTAAGGGCAAAAGCCCCTAAAATATCAAGATTTATTACTTAGTTTCAGCAACAACATCTTTAGCGAATTTTTGTAAAATTCCACCATTTTTGTAAACTTCAACTTCAGCAGAAGTATCTAATCTACATAAAACATTGAATTTAACAACTTCACCATTTGCTCTTGTCATAACAACATTTAAGTCACATCTAGGAGTGATTTCACCTTCGATATCAAAAGTCTCAGAACCATCAATAGCGTAAGTATGTCTAGTATCACCATCTTTAAATTGTAATGGTAATACACCCATTCCTACTAAGTTAGTTCTGTGAATTCTTTCAATTGATTCAGCAATTAAAACTTCAACACCTGCAAGTCTAACACCTTTTGCAGCCCAGTCTCTAGAAGATCCTTGACCATAGTTAGTACCAGCAATGATAATTAAAGGTTGTTTTCTATTTGTGTAAGTTTCAATAGCTTCCCACATTCTAGACTCAGTACCTTCAGGCATAATTTTAGTTAAAGAACCTTGTTTAGTTTCTCCATTTTTATCTTTAACCATTTCGTTAAATAATTTTGGATTTGCTAATGTAGCTCTTGAAGCTGTATGGTGATCCCCTCTATGCGTAGCATAAGAGTTTAAATCTTCAACAGGAAGACCTTTTGATAAACAATATTCACCAGATGCAGATGTTGGTAAAATAGCATTTGATGGAGATAAGTGATCTGTTGTAATATTATCAGGGAATACACCTAATGGTCTCATACCTTTAAGTTCAGGCATTTCCATATACTCAGCTTCCCAATATGGTGGCTTATTAATATATGTAGATTGAGTATTCCATTTGTAGAATGGAGAAATTTCAACATTATCTAAAGAATTCTTTGCAAACATTGGATCATAAATTGCATCAAACATTTCAGGTCTTACAGATGCTTTTTCAACTGCATTGATTTCTTCATCTGTTGGCCATAAATCTTTTAATGTAATTTCGTTACCATTCTTATCAGTTCCTAATGAATCTTTTTCAATATCAAATCTAATAGAACCTGCTAATGCATATGCAACAACAAGTGCAGGAGATGCTAAGAAAGCTTCTTTTACGTAAGGGTGAATTCTACCATCAAAGTTTCTGTTTCCAGATAATACAGCAGTTGAGTAAATATCATTATCAACAACTTCTTTTTGAATTTTTGGATCAAGTGCTCCACTCATACCATTACAAGTAGTACATGCAAATCCAACAATACCAAATCCTAATTTTTCTAATTCAGGAAGAAGTTTTGCATCATTTAAATATGTTTCAACTACTTTTGAACCTGGTGCTAATGAAGATTTAACCCATGGTTTTCTTTTTAATCCAAGCTCATTTGCTTTTTTAGCAAGTAAACCAGCAGCAATAACATTTCTAGGATTAGAAGTATTAGTACATGATGTAATGGCTGCAATTAAAATTCCACCATCTGGGATTTTATTTTCATCTTCTTCTTTAAAATCTTTAATTAAACCTTCTTTAACTAAAGTATTTGTAGGAACTAAATGGTGAGGTTTTGATGGACCTGCTAATGATCTAGAAACTTCTGATAAATCAAATGTAATTTCTCTAGCATATGTAGCTTTAGTTAATTCTGTAGCCCATAAACCATTGGCTTTAGCATATGCTTCAACTAATTTAACTTGTTCTGATTCTCTACCTGTTAAAGTTAAGTAATCTAAAGTTTGTTCATCAATACCAAACATAGCAGCACTTGCACCATATTCAGGAGTCATATTTGAAATTGTAGCTCTATCACCTAAGTTTAAGTATTTTAATCCTGGACCATAGAATTCTAAGAATGCAGAAATTACATTGTTTTCTCTTAAGAAAGAAGTTAATGTTAAAGCAATATCAGTTGCCGTAATTCCTTCAGCTCTTACACCAACAACTTTTACACCAATTACTTCAGGAACTCTCATAAATGAAGGGTTACCTAACATTACATTTTCTGCTTCTAATCCACCAACACCAAGTGCATAAACACCAAGAGCATCAACATGTGGAGTATGTGAATCAGTACCAACTAATGTATCCGGAGATGCAATACCGTCAATATTATGAATAACAGGAGACATTTTTTCTAAGTTAATTTGATGCATAATACCATTTCCTGGAGGAATAACATCTACATTATCAAATGCTTCTTTTGTCCAGTTAATAAAGTGGAATCTATCTGCATTTCTTCTATCTTCAATATCTCTATTCTTTTGGAATGCTTCTGGGTCAAATCCACCACATTCTACTGCTAAAGAGTGATCAACGATTAATTGTGTTGGAACAACTGGATTAACTTCTCTAGGATCTCCACCACCAGCTTCAACTGCTTCTCTTAAACCAGCAAGATCAACTAATGCAGTAAGTCCTAAGATATCATGAGTTACAACTCTTGATGGGTACCAAGGAAAATCTTTATCAGTTCTTTTTTCAATTAATTGAATTAAAGAATCTTTTAAATCTTCACTAGGGCATTTTCTAAGTAAGTTTTCTGCTAATACTCTTGAAATGTAGTTTAGTTTTTCAAAAGATCCTGGAGTAATGTCTTCAACAGCTGCTTTTACATCATAAAAGCTTGTATCAAAACCTTCTAATTTTTTTAGATATTTGTCATTTGTCATATTTTATATCCCTTTATATAATTAAAAAAAAGGATGAGCTTTACACTCATCCTTTTAGTGTTTGGCCAAAGTGGCACTAGAATATTTTAAAGTATTATGGTCTATCCGCTAAAGGAACGAATTTTAAACCTTCAGGTCCAGTATATGTAGCAGAAGGTCTAATGATTTTACCATCTTCTCTTTGCTCAATTACGTGTGCACCCCATCCAGTAACTCTTGAGATAATAAAAATTGGAGTAAACATATCTGTTGGAATTCCCATTTGGTTATAAGAAACTGCTGAGAACCAATCTAAGTTAGGGAACATTTTCTTTTTATCCCACATGATAGATTCAATTCTTTCTGCAACGTCATACATTAACATGTCGTTGTTTTCTTTAGATAAATCTTCAGCAACTTTTTTTATTACTACGTTTCTTGGATCACAAGTAGTATAAACTGGGTGTCCAAATCCGATAATAATCTCTTTTTTAGCCATTCTTTCTAAGATGTCTTTTTCTGCTTCATCAGCTGAAGAGTATCTCTCTTGAATTCTAAATGCAACTTCGTTTGCACCACCATGCTTAGGACCTCTTAAAGCTCCAATAGAACCAGTGATACAAGAGAACATATCAGAATTTGTTCCAGCAATTACTCTTGAAGTAAATGTTGAAGCATTAAATTCGTGCTCTGCGTAAAGAATTAAAGATACGTGCATAGCTTTAACCCAAGATTCTCTTGGTTTCTCACCATGTAATAAGTGTAAGAAGTGACCACCAACAGTATCATCGTCAGTTACAACATCAATTCTTTTACCATTATAAGCATAGTGGTACCAGTATAAAAGAATAGAAGAAAATGATCCCATTAATCTATCAATAATATCTTGAGCTTCATTTTTTGGATGCTCTTCTTTTTCTTGATCAATTGCACCAAGTACTGAACAACCAGTTCTCATAACATCCATTGGATGACAAGTTTTTGGTAATTGTTCTAATGCAACTTTAACACCATTTGGGATGTCTCTGTAAGATCTAAGTTTTTCTTTGTATGCATCTAATTCTGCTTGATTAGGTAACTTTTCATGTACAATTAAATATGCAATTTCTTCAAATTCTGCTTTATCAGCAAATTCTAAAATGTCATATCCTCTATAATGTAAATCATTTCCACTTTTTCCAACTGAACAAAGAGCTGTATTTCCTGCTGAAGTTCCAGAAAGTGCAACTGATTTCTTTGGTTTAAATCCTGTAGGTGTACTCATAATCTTTTTCCTTTTTATAGTTAATTAATTAATATTGTTTTCTTTGGGTTGATAAATCGAATTACTTCGATTTACCTGCTGCAAATAATGAATCCATTTTTTGCTCATAGTCGTGGTAACCTAACATATCGTAAAGCTCCATTCTTGTTTGCATTAAGTCTAAAGTACCTTCTTGAGTACCTTTTTCTCTTAAGTCTTGGTATACAGTTAAAGCAGCTTTATTCATTGCTCTAAATGCTGATAATGGGTAAAGAACCATTTCAATTCCAACAGAACCTAATTCTTCAGTTGTAAACATTGGAGTTGCACCGAACTCAGTAATATTTGCTAATACTGGAACAGTCATTTGATCTGTAAATTCTTTATATTCTTTTAAAGTATGAACAGCTTCAGCAAAAATTGCATCTGCACCAGCTTCAACGTAAGCTTTTGCTCTTGCAACTGCTGCTTCTTGACCTTCAGAAGCGTGAGCATCTGTTCTTGCAATGATATAGAAATCAGGGTCTAATTGCATTTTAGCATCAACTGCAGCTCTAATTCTGTCACACATTTCTTCTGTACTTACTAATTCTTTATTAGGTCTGTGTCCACATCTTTTTGCAGCAACTTGATCTTCAATATGAAGTCCAGCAGCACCAGATCTGATAAATTCTTTAACAGTTCTTGCAACATTAAATGCATGTCCCCAACCTGTATCAGCATCAACAATTAGTGGCGTATCACAAATAGAAGTAACTCTTCTAATATCAATACATACATCTTCAATCATTGTCATACCTAAATCTGGTAAACCATATGATGCATTTGCAATTCCTCCACCTGAAAGGTAAATTGCTTTATAACCAACTTTTGTA